>CAYNQA010000082.1:1516-8219 GCA_964399225.1 uncultured Anaerolineaceae bacterium | reverse complement strand
AACAAACATAGTTGTAGGATAAGGCGTCCACGGCCTCACCCGCTGTCAGGTCCCAGCGGGAGGCGGCCTCGGCGAGCAGGGAGGGCAGGCGGGAGGTGAACTCGGCAACGGCCTCGCGTCCGAAGGCGGCGGTCAGGTTCCGAATGAATTCTGCGGGTAAATGGATGGGGGGAAGTTGTGACATTCGTCAGTGTGCAAGCGGCTTGGATTTGTGTATGATTCTATCATCGGCGCCAGACCTTCAAAGTCGTATTCCCCCTTCTTTTTCAATTGAATTACGACAGGCGTCCTCATTTCATCGATTGAGGATAACCATGTCACACACCGACGCACAAAAGGAAAAGACCTCTGCCGCGTTAAGTTCTGTTATCGCGGCGGTGGGTCTCACCGCATTTAAGACCGTTGTAGGATTGCTGACCAACTCGCTCGGCATCCTGGCCGAGGCGGCTCATTCCGGACTCGATCTGGCCGCGGCCGCCATGACGTTTTTCGCCGTGCGCGTGGCGGATAAGCCCGCCGATAAGGAACACCCCTTTGGGCACGGCAAGGTGGAGAGTATTTCGGCTCTGTTCGAGACGCTGCTCCTGCTGGCCACCTCCGGCTGGATCATCTACGAGGCGGTGCACCGTTTGCAGGCGCCGCAAACCCACGTGGCGATCTCGATCTGGAGTTTCATCGTAATGGGAACTTCGATCATCGTGGACGTGTCGCGCTCGCGCATGTTGATGGCTGCTGCGAAGAAACACAACTCGCAAGCCCTCGAAGCGGACGCGCTGCACTTCTCCACCGACATCTGGTCTTCTTCGGTGGTGATCATCGGCTTGATCGGCGTGCTGCTGGCGCGCTCGTTCCCGACGCTGGTCTGGCTCGAGAAAGCGGACGCGGTCGCCGCGCTGGTGGTGGCGGTGATCGTCATCTTCGTGAGCGGCGAGCTAGGCGTGCGCTCCATCCAGTCCCTGCTGGATGCGGCACCGAAGAACGGCGAAACGAACAAGATCATCGAGACCGTGACCGCGCTCAAGGAAGTGAACGATGTGCATTCGGTGCGCATCCGCCCTTCGGGAGCGGGCTGGTTCGTGGACATGCACGTGACCATGAATGGCAACCTGACCGTCTTCGAAAGCCACACGGTGACCGAAAAGATCGAGACGGTCGTGCGGGGCATCCTGCCGAAGTCTGATGTGACGGTCCATGTGGAGCCGCTTGAGGTATGGAAGGAGGCAAAGAATGCAAAACGGAAATCTTCCCCACGTGCCCGGTAAGTTGATCGAGCAGGTGCGCCTGCACGATTCGCATGATCCGCATCGCAACGCATCGCGGCTCTCGGAGGTGATCCTCGGCGGGCAGGATGGGTTGGTGAACGTGCTGGGTGTGATCCTGGGCGTGGCTGCCGCGACCAGCGATCCGCGCATCGTGATCGCGGCGGGAATGGCCGCCACCTTCGCCGAGTCGGTTTCGATGGGGGCGGTGGCGTACACGTCCACGCAGGCGGATGAGGACCTGTATCACAGCGAACGCGAGCGCGAGCATCGTCACATTCACCTCGCGCCCGATGTGGAGACACACGAGATCCGCGAGATCTATCGCGCCAAGGGATTCGAAGGCGAGACGCTCGATAAGATCGTGGAGGTGATCACCTCGAACCCGGATATTTGGGTGAACGTGATGCTTTCGGAGGAGTTGAAACTTTCCCCGCCCGAGAAAGGGCAGGCAATGCAAAGCGCCCTGCTGGTGGGGTTCTCGGCGCTGATCGGCTCGTTCATCCCGCTGGCCCCGTTCTTCTTCCTGGATGTGGGCCCGAGCATCTGGGTCTCGATCGGCGTGGCCGCGTTGACGTTGTTCACCGTCGGCGCGTATAAAGCGCGCGTGACGGTGGGACGCCCCATACGAAGCGGATTGCAGATCGCGCTGATCGGGACGTTGAGCGCGTTGGTGGGATACGCGATCGGGTTGATCTTCAAGGTGCCAACAGTGCCGTAGGTTGTTCTCAGAGCGTTGAACAACGTTTTTATCTGTTGAACAAAAAAGCAGGGCGAGTTGATCTCGCCCTGCTTTGCTTTCACGGAGTCCAAACGTCTTCGCGAAGCACCCCTCGTGGGGCCCGACGCTGGCGCAATGTTAGCGCATGAGGAAAAAGGCGGCGGCAATGCCCGCGCCGCACACCAGCAGGGCAACGAGGGAGGAAATGATCAACACCAAGTTACGGCCGCCGTCATCGAAAGTTGGCTCCTGGGGAATCAATGGCTTCGAGGCGGGGAAGGCTGGCTCGAAATCTGGCCGCGCGTTGGACGCGGAGGCCCGCATATCCGGCACATCTGCCACCAGGCCGAGTTGCTTGAGTTTGTTCAGCGCCGTTTGCACTTTTTCGCGCACGTCGGGCGGAATATCTTCCAGGTTGTTGTAGACCTTGCCCTCGTAGACCACATTGTTGGAAGCGGCGGCCATCACATTCTTGAACATATCCCCTTCCATGAAATCGGGAATGCCATTGCCATTCGCGTCCACAAAGATCTGCTGCATCTGGTTGAACGCCGCGCGCTCCTTGGCGGGCATATCTTCGATGTTGTTGTATGTTTTACCGTTGAAAGTGATCTGCATCGTATGCTCCTCTCGATTGGTTGGTTAATTAAATTCTACTCCGATTTCGAGCGATGCCGCATGGCCAACCATGCCTGCGCCGAGACGCTGAAGATGGACACATAGGCGATGATCTTTTGCCCGGTGGCTTGAATGACCAGCCCGGCGTTGGTATCCGCGCCGGGACCATAGGTGAGCAGCGCCAGATATGCGGCGAGCAGGACGGTGAAGCCCACAAATATCCAGCCGTTTGCGCGGGGGTAGACGCGCTGACGAAAGATGACAACCGTGTAAATGCCGACCGCAATGAGAAAAGTGCGGAACGCCCAAAACACCAGCTGGTAGTGAATGTCGAAGAAAAGGTCGTAGGGCGTGAAGGCGATGCCAACGAAGCACAGCCCGGAGATCACGCCGACCACCGTCCCTGCCAGGCTGAGCCATTGGCCGGTAGAGTCCGCGAGGAAGAATTGGCGGAAGGCGAGGAAAAAGGCCGCGAGGCCGCACCCCGCCAGGGTCAGGGCGGAGGCGAAGAGGATGGCGGAGATGAGGTTCGAGCGTCCGCCCGAAACGCCGATGCGTCCCAGGTCGCTGAAGAAGTTGTGGAAGAAGTCGTAGCCGGTCGTCAACTCTTCCTGGAAGTTTCCGCCGGGATAGGTGAACATGGCGGCGGTGGAGAGCAGGAAAAAGAGTCCACAGCCAATGATGATGTAGCGATAGACTGTCTGTTTCCAAAAAATCATGTGCGGAACACCACTTCTTCGCGGTGGAACATCCAGACCGCGAGGGCAAGCATAAGGAGGGCATAGAGCGTGGACGAGGCGAACATCACCGTCAATGAGGCGGGGTCGATGTGGTTGCTGAGCAGGTCGCGCATGGAGATGATGGTGCCGAAGACCGGCGTGGCGTAATGCCAGAGTTGGGGGACGTAATCATCGAGGAAGAGCGCCACCATCACGACCAGGCCGGAGAGCAGGCTGAGCGGCGTGAGCAGGGTGAAGGCTTCCTCATCGTTACGTGCCCAGGTGGAGATGAGGATCTGCAACGCCGCGCCGAGGATCACGATCATGGCAGGCGCGATCAGGAAGAGGACGATTGCCAGGGGTTCAACGTTGTAACCTTCACTGGCGATCTGGTCGAGGATGGACGGATCTTGCGTCTCGGAGGTGGTGGCAATCGCCTGCGGGATTTCCTCAGGCAGGGCACGCACAAAAAGAAATACCATCGCAGCCACCGAAAGGATCATGGCAATGCCAAGCATGAGCAGGTTGACCAGCACACTCACCAACACGGCCAACAGTTTGGCAAAGACCAGTTGAAAGCGGCTGACCGTGGTGAAGAGCACCGGTTCGAGTGTCTGTTTTTTCTTTTCGCCCGCCACCGATGAAACCGCCACCGGCATGCCAGCGCTCAAACCGATCGAGATGATGAAGCCGGGGATGAAGAGGCCGATGAGCGATCCCGCCGTCTCTTCGGCTGTGGCAGCGTTCTGCTGTTGCACATCGAGCGGTTCGATCAGGTCGAGGCCGATCCCCTGTTTGTTCAAGCGCATCTCAACGAGGCGGTCGCCGTAATCGCGCAGGGCCAGACCAAGGCGGGAACTGGTCACATCCATGGTGCGGCGCAGGTCGGCGACGATGGTGATCTGTGCGGGTTGCCCGGCCGCGATACGTTCTTCAAAGTCCGCAGGGATGATGAGCCCGGAGGAATATTTCCGGTCGCGGATCAACTCCTCCACGTTCTCGGCGGGGAAGGTTTCGATGCCCTGCACTTCGGCAAGATACATGATCAGGTCCGGGGCATATTCCATGCCGCTGACCGGCACCACCAGCACATTCGTGGTCTGGCGGGTGAGGCGGGTGAGCAGGTAGCCGTATGGCAGAACAAAGACCAGCGGCATGATCACAAACGACCCGACCAGGATCCCGATCAGGCGGCGGCGGTTGCGGATGATATCGAGGAACTCCTTGCTGAAGACAGCCCACATCGCTCTCATGACATCACCTCCACATCCTCGCGCCCAAGGGCAGCCAGAAAGGCTTCTTCGATATTGGTCTTGCCGGTGCGGGCCAGCAATTCGGCGGGCGTCCCTTCGGTCACCACCTTCCCCTGATCGATCAACACCAACCGGTCGCACAGGCGCTCGGCCTCGCTCAAAATATGCGTCGAAACGATCACACACTTCCCCTGCGTGCGGCTGTCGGCGATCAACTTGCGCACCTGGCGCGCGCTCATCACGTCCAGTCCGCTGGTGGGTTCATCGAGCAGCAGGTTTTGCGGATCATGGATCAACGTGCGCGCAAGCGCCACCTTCTGGCTCATGCCTTTCGAAAAGCGGTTGCACTGACGGTCGGCGTAATCATGCATACCCAGCAGGTCGATCAACTCAGTGATCCGTTTTTCGAGCGCCGCGCCTTTCAAACCATAAAAGACGCCGAACATGCGCAAATGCTCGCGCGGGGTGAAGCGCTCATAGAGTCCCCACGTTTCAGGTAAAATGCCAACCACACTGCGCACCCGTCCCGCCTGCGAACGGATGTCATATCCGCCCACACGCGCGGTGCCATGAGTGGGCTGTAACACGGTCGCCAGCAGGCGCATCATGGTGGTCTTGCCGGCCCCGTTCGGGCCGAGCAAGCCAACCACCTCGCCATCGCCCACGCGGAACGTCACACCGTCCACCGCGGTCAGCTTCTTGAACCACTTCGTTCGGAAAGACTTGGTCAGGTTCTCAATTTCGATCATGAATTTTCTCCCGGGTACCTCGATTATATCCCCCTCATTTCATTCTCCTCTTTTCAAAAATGACCACTCCCATTGACATTCTGATCCTTGGCGCCGGCCCGAGCGGACTCTCGACCGCCCTCCACCTCGCGAAGTTGGACCCGCGTCTGACTCCCTCGATCCTGATCCTCGACAAGGCACATTTCCCACGCCCCAAGCTTTGCGCCGGCGGACTCGTCGCCGATGCCGAAGTGATCCTCGAACGCCTCGGCCTCGACGTGAGCGAAGTCCCCCACGTGGACGCCTCCGCCGCGCACTTCGATTTCGCGGGCAAAGGACTCACGGTCCGCGTGCCGAAACGGCACACCCTGCGCATCATCCGCCGTGACGAGTTCGACAACTGGCTGGCGGAAAAAGCAAAGAACAGAGGCATCCAGATCAGAGAGGGCGTAACGGTCAAGGATGTTCGCCCCGACACTGACGGCGTTACCGTCATCACCGATGCGGGAGAGTTCCGCGCCAAGATCGTCGTCGGCGCGGATGGCTCGAACGGCGTCACGCGCCGGTGTGTGCTGCCAAATGCGCCGGTCCATACGGCGCGGGTGTTGGAGGTATTGACTCCGAGCCCCCACCCGGCCTCCCCCAAATACGCCAACGAACATACTGTTGGCAATAATTCAACTCATGGCGTATTTGGGGGAGGTGCCCACCGAAGGTCCCCGAAAGGGGAAAGGGCGGAGGGAGCCTTCTTCGATTTCTTCGTTGTTCCTCAAAATATCGCAGGCTACGTCTGGGACTTTCCCACCCAAGTCAAAGGACAGCCGATGCGCTGTTGGGGCATTTACGACACGAACCTGCTCGCGGGCGAATCGCGCCCGGCGTTGAAAGACCCTCTCGCGGAGGAAATGTCGCACCACGGATTCGATCTGAGCCAATATGAATTGAAGGGACATCCCATCCGCTGGTTCGACCCGTTCGATCCGGTCTCTGTCCCGCGCGTGCTCCTCGTCGGCGATGCGGCGGGCGCAGACCCGCTCTTCGGTGAGGGCATCAGTATCGCGCTCGGCTATGGCAATCTCGCGGCGCGTCAAATAAAACAGGCGTTGGAACGGAACGATTTTTCGTTTGCGAACTACCGCCAGAGATTGCTCACCAGTCCGCTCGGGGGGACGTTGATCGCGCGCTGGCTCATCAGCTACTTCGTCTACACACTGAAGTGGAAGTGGTTCCAGGTGCTGTTGTGGCGATTCTTAAAACCGATCGTGATATTCGTGGCATGGGTGTTCGTGCTGAATTGGGCGCGCAGGTTGCCCGCCATGCGTTCCTCCGCTATACTCGGCCGTCGAGGCTGAAATGGGCTACGCAGACATCCACATCCACTCCATCCACAGCGCAGACGGCTCCG
>CAYNQA010000082.1:0-1506 GCA_964399225.1 uncultured Anaerolineaceae bacterium | reverse complement strand
AAACATGCGGCCGACGTGGGCCTGGGCGTGGTCGCCATCACCGACCACGACACTATCACCGGCTCACTCGAAGCGCGCGACCTTGCACCGCAATACAAGGTCGAGGTCGTGACCGGCGCGGAGGTGACCACATCCGAGGGTCACATCCTCGCGCTCTACGTGGACCAGCTCCCCCCGGCCGGCGAATCGCTGATCGATACGCTGGCGTGGATCGGCCAGCATGGCGGCCTGGCGGTCGCGCCGCATCCCTTCACCGACCTGCCGTTCAGCCTGCCGCTTCAATCGGTGATCAACGTATTCCATCACCCGCGCGCCAAGGGGGTGCTGAAAGGCATCGAGATCTACAACAATTCCACCCGCGGGTTCAACGAGACCGCCGAAAAACTTTCGGTGTACCTGCCGCTGGCAAAAACAGCCGGCAGTGACGCGCACGTCTATTGGGCCATCGGCATGGGGCGCACGTATTTTCCCGGCAGCACCGCCGCCGACCTGCGCGTTGCCATCGAGAAGGCGCAGACCTCCGCGATCCCGTTCGAGGGCGAGATGCCGGTCCACCCCCTGATCAGCCAGGCGCGCAGACTCTTCCTGAAAAAATTCTTCGGGTATGCCTCCGATGCCGTCTCGGCGACGGCGGAGGTGGACACCCAGCGCATCCCGACGGATGTACTGCAGAAGGCCCGCGAATCGTTTCGGCGGAAGAAAAAGTCTTCCTGATATTTTGTTTTAGTTCGAAGAAGGGGGAAGTGCGGTCTTTACACGCTTGATGAACCCCGGCGTGTTCAACTCACGTTCGAGCAGATATTGAAAATAACCCTGCATGACCGACTCGATCTCTTTCTGGGTCGGTTCATCGGGGTTGGCGCGCGCCGCATCACGGTAACTGCTGCGCTGAAAGTGACGCAGGTACTTGAGCGTCTCCAGCGAGACCGGCCACAGACCGGGCAGACCCTGTCCACAGCGGGGACAGATCGCGCCGCCGAGCGATGGGGAGAAGAACTGGGCCTCGGCTTTTATCTCATTTCCACAATTCGCACATTCGAACAACTGCGGGCGAAATCCGAGAAAGTCCAGCAGGCGCATCTCGTAGAAACGCACCGCCAGCCACGGCGCCGGCTCGGAAGCGAGACGAGACAACGTCTCAGCGAGCAGGCGGAAGAGCGACGGGTTGGCCGTTTCGTCGTCGGGGACGAAGCGGTCGAGCAGTTCGACTATGTAGGCGGCGAAGCTCGTCCTCGTCAAGTTGTCGCGCAATGACATGAAGGCTTCGATCGTTTCGGCCTGGGTGACGATCAACAGGTCGCGGCCTTTGGCGAGCTGTAATTTGACGTGGGTGAACGGCTCGAGATGGCCCGCCTTGCGGGATGCGATCTTGCGCGCGCCCTTTGCCACCGCGCGGACCTTGCCCTGCTCGCGCGTGTATAGCGTGAGCAGGCGGTCGGCCTCGCCCTGGTCGCTGTGACGCAGGACGATGGCCTCGGCGCGGAAAGAGCGGAAGTCGGACATAAC
>CAYNQA010000081.1:0-10718 GCA_964399225.1 uncultured Anaerolineaceae bacterium | reverse complement strand
CGATTGACAGTTCGGAAGTAAAAGGCAACGGAGCATAAAACACGATCAACGATCGGCTTATCTGCACGGTAGGCCGATCGTTGTTGCGTAATGAAACAGATGGGTATCAAGCGTTTTTACCACAAGAGTTTCCCAGGCCGCACAGAATTTCTTGTGGTGAAATAACGGCCTGGAAAGAGTGTTCTGTCACACTGGATTTTATGTATTATGTTTTTTCGCTGGTTTCCTGTATACTTACAATAACTTAATATTCCAGAAGGATCTAACTGGGATATAACACGTTTCACCTGGGTAATTCCCCATCCCAATTTTATCTTCACGATACAGCGAGGAATCTTTGTGATCGAAAAGCTCAATAGATGGTTATTCTCGACCGTTTACAAGAGCGAAGAAGACCAGCGCATGGCGCGGGTCTTGTTCATTCTCATCTGCGCTTATTGGTTCGCCAGCCTTGTCGTGATCGTTCTCGATCAAGTGTGGGGAAACAAATCCCTCACCATCAATTTGATCGCCGGGGGACTATTTCAGATTATCCCGATCCTGTTGCTTCGTTATGGCAAACTTGCCGCAAGCGGTTTTTTCAACATTGCCATCTATCTGGTGTTCGCCACATACTTTGCAACAATTGGACAGGGCATACATGATTACGTCGTCATTCTGTATCCGATCATCATCATGATCGCAGGCTTGACAGGCCATCGACGTCGCTTAATCCTGGCTACCATCATTTCTTTAGCGGCAATCGCCTGGCTCATTTTGGGGGAAATAAACGGTTGGATATCCCCCATCATCGTCCCTTCCCGCTGGCCGGATATTATCGCTGCCGGTCTGCTCATTTTAACCGGCGCCATCGCTGTGTATCTATTGGTCACCAATTTGGAATATGGCATGGCACAAACCCGCCATGAGCTCAACGAACGCAAACGTGTGGAAACTGCCTTGCGCGAAAGCGAGGAAAACCTAAAAGAGATCATTGAAAGCTCCCCTGACAACATATTCGTAGTGGAGATTGAAGGGAATGAAAGATACAGGCTCAAAAGAATCAACACTGCACTGGAAAAAATATTCAACTCCAGTAGAAGTAACATCGAGGGAAAATACATCAGCGACCTGGTGGACAAAGAATCCGCCAAGCTGATCCATGCGAGGTTCGCACAGTGCATCCGCACAAAGACAGCCTTGAAGTATGAAGAGTATGCCACTCTGCCCAACAAGACCTATTTCACAAGCCTCATTCCCATCTTGAACAAAGAAGAGACGGTTGTCCGGTTGATCGGGATCTCCAGGGATATAACCGAACGAAAACAAGCGGAAGATGCGCTACGCTCACGCGAAGGCCGGTATCGGGCCCTTTTCGAACAGAGTCACGACGGCGTTTTCATCATCAGCCTGGATGGGCAATATTTGGATGTAAACCAACGCGGCGCAGAAATGCTCGGTTACTCCGTGGATGAGATACTTTATTACAGGGGCAGGGAAATCCTCGCTGAAAACGGTCCAAGCCAGCGTACTATTAAACAACTCATGACCGGGAAGAAAGTCCCCCTCACGGAAAGAATGTTTTGCAGAAAAGATGGCACGGTCTTCACTGCGGAGGTCAACATGGAGTTGGTACTGGACGGCAATGGAAATCCCTTGCATATTCAAAGCATCGTACGCGATATTACGATCCGCAAAAAGATGCAACTGGCCATGGAGCAGACCGAAAACCGTTTCCGTGCGCTGATCGAACACAGCACCGACGCCATCACCCTGATCGACGCCAATGCGCGCGTGGTATATGAAAGCCCATCGGTGGCATTATTGAGTGGATATACGGCTGAAGAACGGTTGGGGAGGAGCGGGCTGGAACTGATCTACCCGGAAGACATTCCAATGATTAGGCAGATCCTGGGTCAAGTTCTTTCCGAACCAAACCGCATTGAGAGCGCCCGTTTCCGATCTGTTCATAAGGATGGGAATGTCCGATGGACCGAAGGCACTGCGATCAACTTGCTTCACCAACCAAGTGTCAAAGCCATCGTGATCAACTACCGCGATATCACCGATCGGAACCGTGCTGAAACAGCGCTCCGCGAGGCGAACGAACAACTCAGCCTGCGCATCAAGGAAGTGATCGACCTGCAACACGAACTGCGCGAACAAGCCCTCCGCGATCCGCTTACCGGCCTTTACAACCGCCGTCATCTTGCCGATGCGATGGAACGCGAGGTCGCCCGCATCAAGCGCGAAAAACTGTCGCTCAGTGTAATCGTGATCGACATCGACTATTTTAAAAAGATAAACGACAACCACGGTCACCAGATCGGCGACCAATTCCTAATCGCAATTTCCAAAGTCATTGCCAGCCATGCGCGCACTTCGGATATCGCCTGCCGATACGGCGGTGAGGAATTCCTGCTGGTGATGCCCGGCGCCAACATGCGAACCGCCATCAAACGCGCGGAAGAAATTCGCAAAGAATGCGCCGACATTAAAATCGTGAGCGGTGAAAAGAACCTCAAGGTCACTTTATCCCTTGGAGTCGCCACCTACCCCAAACATGGCAAGACTGCGGAAGAGATCGTCATCAAAGCCGACAAGGCCATGTACAAAGCCAAACGCGCCGGGCGAAACTGCGTCACGGCGTGGAAATAGAAACAGCCCGGTTTGTATTGGGGGAAGGGATGATCACAGGCCGCTGATCAAATGCAATGATCGGCTTGGTTAGCCTTTGCTCTCGTACATACATCCACCTGCATAAGCCGACGTTTTAAGCGGCGAGTTTGATCTTTCAGGGCCGCGGATTCTTCTTTCTCCCCATCACTCCCAGCCCGGCCAGCAGAGCGGAAAAGCTGATGACGATGGCAACGATGATCATGCTATTCTGCCCAACGAAATCGCCCGCAGATAGTCCCGCTTCGGGCGTGACGCTCGGAGCGGGTGAGGGCGTGGCAGGCGATGCCATTGCCCAGGGGAACGTCCGCGTGGGGACCGGTGACGGCGATGGAGATGGTGTGCCGGCAGGCTGGGTGGCACCGGTCTTGATCAGTAATTTCATGCCCGGCGCGATCACATCCGAGGGCAGGTGGTTCAGTTTCTTGATCTCGGCGATGGTGGTGTCGTATTGAATGGCAAGCGTCCACAAGGTCTGGCCGTATTTCACTTCGTGGTAGACCTCGCCATTCGGGATGGCGGTATTGCGTAGAACGGGCATCATGTCGTTGACCGATACGCCCATGGTGGCGGCCTGCGTGTACATGCCATAACACGCGGATTGGGTCTGCGGAATGCCGGTCAGGATGGCGTAGGCATCGTATTGCATCTGTCCGCTGCTAGTGGCGAGGGCGGTTTCGAGCACCATGTATACCTGGTCGCCAATGGCCACCGCCGCGCCGATGTGACTTCGATTCGGGTCCACCATTGTGTCCATGTGTTCCGCGTCACTTTTCCAGAAGGCCATGGCATCATCTACGGTCATCGCAGTAACCCAGTTTTCGGAGCGATAACCATCCATTGAGAGGTCGCCAAGCAGGGGGAAACCGCGCGAGAGCAGGTCTTGACCAAGGCTCATACCGCAGGGGCGTGCATGCCCCACCCCACCTTCAGAATATGCCAGGGCGCTCGCCTGATTGGCGGCCACGTCCATCAAGGCCTGGTGAATGATGAGAGCATTGAGTCCATTTGCTACGCGGAAACTGTTCACCGCGGCAATGATGTCGGCGGCAGTGACCGTGCCGGGGGTGGGCGTTTCGGTGGCGAAATCCTGGGCGGGGTTTGAGTGGTTTGCAACGGCCTCAGCCGATTGGGGCTGGGCAAGAGCGAGGAGGGTCAGGGGCAGGATGAATGTCAGGAGGAGGGCAAGTCGTTTGGCAGGTTTCATTCTTGGATTATGTTGCATTTCAAGGAGAAAGGTAACAGGGAATATTTGAACGCGTCCATTATACTTGGGGCGCTGGAACGAATTATCAACACACGTGTTGTAATGCGAAATTTAGAAAAGGAAAACCATGACCACCATCGCCCCCACCCTAACCACCCGTTTGTTCCCCAATGTCTCGGCACAGGTTCGCGACGTGTTGCTTGTGCTCGCAGGAAGCCTGTTGATGGCACTCTGTGCACAGATCGTCATCCCGCTTCAACCAGTGCCCATCACGGGCCAAACCTTTGGCGTGTTGTTGATCGGCGCGGCACTCGGTTCGAAACGCGGCGCAGCAGCGATGCTTGCCTACATCGTCGAAGGCGCACTTGGCCTGCCCTTCTTCGCCGGCGGTGCCAGCGGATTTGCGATCTTGACCGGAACCACAGCAGGCTATCTCGTTGGGTTCGTGGTCGCGGCATATGTGATCGGCCTGCTCGCCGAACGCGGATTGGAGCGGAGCATGCGCACGTCGCTGATGCCTTTCTTTGTCGGGACGGTCATCATTTATGTGTTCGGCGTGAGTTGGCTGGCGATTGTGCTCGGCGACTTTGGCAAGGCTCTTGCGCTCGGACTGGCTCCGTTCGTGCTTGGTGATGTGATCAAATTGGCTGTCGTGGCAATCATTCTACCGCTCGCATGGAAGGTCACCCGCTAAGGCTTTTTCATCGGCAACGAGAACGGCCTCGCAAAGGATGCGAGGCCGTTCTCGTTGTCCGGGATAAGAAAGTTCAGCCGCGGATGGGGGTCGCGTTATTCCGCTTCTGCTTTGGACGCCGCTTTTGGGAGCGTGACAATGAAGGTGGCGCCGTGATTGATTTCGCTTTCCACGTTTATACGGCCTCCCAATTCCTCCACGATATTCTTCACAATATACAAGCCAATACCGCTGCCGGGAATCTCGGCCACAGAAACATTTTGCGCCCGGTAAAACCGCTCGAAGAGATGCGGCTGCGCCTCTGCCGGTATGCCTAAACCCTGATCGATGATGCGGATGTCAACGGTGCTGTCATTTTCCGTGAACTGAACACGGACCGGTTTCCCTTCCGGCGAAAACTTGATGGCATTGTTGAGCAGATTGATGAATACTTGCTCAAGAGCGCTTTTATCGCCAAGGACATATGGACGGCAGTCCTGTTTCTCCAATTTGACACTGAGTTTGCGCTTGAAGGCGATCGGGACGACAACCTGCACCGACTCGGAAAGCAGGGATGTCAGGTCGAGAGGGATTCTTTCCAGTTTCATCATGCCGCTCTCGAGCCGGCCCGCTGTCAACAGGCGGTCGATCAGGATCTTTTGCCGGTTCAACTCACTGCGCAAGGTGCGCCAATATTCGTTCAACTCTTCGGGCGTGCCGCCTTCCTGGATCAACTCTGCCATGAGAATGGAGGCAGTGACCGGGGTGCGCAGTTCGTGTGAAGCGCGGTTGATAAAGTCGGATTTCATCTGATCCAGTTCGACCTGCTCGGTAATATCGCGAATGACGATGAGCGCCTCTTCCAGCGTGATGGGGTATAGGCGGGCCTCATACTCACGTCCGCTATATGGCAGATTGAAGCGGTCCAGGGCTTTTTTATCATCAAAGCATACCGGGTTGGACGTATCCAGGATCTTACGGACAATATCCTCGGGCCAGATTTCGATCAACCTTCGGCCTGCGATCATATCGCGGTGGACATAAAGCGGGTGGCTGGGGTTGGCGTTGTAATCCAGGATCGTCCCGGTCGAATCAACACGAATCAACAGGTCGGGCAGTGCCGAGAGAATAATGCGGTTGCGCGTTTCACTCAACCGCAAGGCTTCTTCGTATACGTTTCGCTGAATCGCCGACCCGATCAGGTTTGCCGATGTGCGTATGGCTTCACGCTCGGCAAAAGACCAATCGATCTGCCCGCTGGCATCGAAGAGAGCAAGATATTTCCACACGCCTCCCGCGCCCTGAATAGGAACGACACAAACAGCGGGGTTGCCCGCCAAAACATGAAGAGGATCGTTCTCGGCGGCAAGAATGAGTTCAGCCCGTTCCGAGAGGACTGTCGTGAGATTGTAGCTTGCCGTCGCACGCACCCACTCATATTGGACATGAACCGCAGGCGGGCTGGCGTACTTGTTCACATCGAAGATGGCGCATCCTGCAAGGTTCATGGAACGCCCCAACAGCCCCAATACTTCAGGGATGCCTGACTCAATTCGCGAAGAGTTAAGCAGGCGGGCCGTGGCATCGCTAATCAGAGAGAGGATCGTGGCCTGACGCTTCAAGGTTTGTTCAGCCAGCTTCCGCTCCGAAATATCCCGGGCAATGCTTTGAATGTAAGAAGGTTCGTTACGCGGGTTAAAAACGATGGTCGTGCTGATCTCCACCGGCACAGTCGTCCCATCCTTGCGTTTGAGAATGCGTTCAGACAGGTTCGACCCGTCGCCCAGGATGGATGCGTGGGTAAGTTCCTCATCGAGCGACATGACATTGCTCACTGAGGTTCCCACCAGTTCATATTCCTCGTAACCAAGCAGGTTCAACGCCTGAAGGTTGGCGGAGATATAGCGAAGATCGAAACCGATGATAAAGACACACTCGGAGGTCTGATCGAAAAGGGCGCGGTAATTTAAACCCTTCCCAAATTGAATTTCCTGCTTGCCGTTCATGGCGGGAGCCTGAAGGTCGTCATATAAAGCGAGCGGGATGGTTTTTTCATCCATAGATTTGCTCTTCATGCCGGCGGTCCGGCAGAAACGCAGAGACCTGGCATCCTCGATCGCTGTCCAGTATGCGTACGTAGCCTTCCATGTGTTCAAAGACCGAGCGTGCGATCGTAAGGCCCACCCCAAGGCCGTCTGCCTGGCGCGTATCACCCTGGCTGATCTGATAGAACCGTTCGAACACCTTTTCGCGCAGGTCGGAGGGAATGCCCGGACCTTCATCGCGAACCTGGATCAACGCCCCCCCATCGCATCCGGGCTGGATGCTGATGCGGATGGTGCCATTCTCGGGGCTGAACTTGAAAGCATTATCTGCCAGGTGCACTACCGCGTGAACGAATTCACGCCGCGGAGCATAGATCACCGTTTCAGCCGGGACATCCCATTCCAGGGTCAGTTTTTTCTCGCCGTATCGGTCGAGGCGTCTCTGGACGGCTGGTATTACATTGGCTTTCAGGTCAACATACTGGCGGATCGAATTCAGGGTGGATTGATCGATACTGTTCAGCAGGATCAAATCCGTGACCAGCGACTCGAGGCGGTCTGCATTGGAAAGGGCAACACGCAGGATGCGGCTCAGTTCAGCCGGGTCATCCAGACGGTAGTTGGCCGCAAGCTCGAGGGGCAGGAGGATATTCGTCAACGGCGTGCGAAGCTCGTGATGGAAGTTTTGCAGGATCTCATGTTTCAAGCGCTCCATATCGCGCTGGGCGGCCTCCTTCATCGCTTCGCGTGTGCGCTCCCGTTCCACATTCACCCTGCGAAACACGGCTTGAATGCGGGCGAACAGCTCTTCAGTCTCGAATGGCTTGGTAATGTAGTCATCGGCGCCATCCTTCAAACCAAGGATGCGGTCCTCCACGCTGGTGCGGGCCGTAAGAAAAATAAAGGGGATGGCTGCAAATTTCGGATCTTCACTCAACAGCTTGCGTAATTCAAAACCGTTCGGAGGGGGCATCATCACATCAGAAAGGACCAGGTCCGGTGAAGTCTCCTTGATACGGTCAAGCGCTTGCACGCCATCCCCCGCGGTGACAACCTGGTATCCCTGGCGGCGAATCTTGGACGCCAGCCCAAGCAACACGGCTGGCTCATCGTCCACGATAAGGATGGTGTGAGCATGATTCATGAGGTTTCCTGTTTTACAACGGAGGAGCGCAGGTTTCTCGTGGTGCCTGTCGCCTTGACTGCGATCGTGGGATTATTGTTGATGAACATGATGAAAATATTCGCCAGCGAGATCAGGTCACCGGAGTTGAGCACACAACGGCGGATGGGGCGCCCATTCACGAAAGTGCCGCTTGTGGACTGCTTGTCGTAAAGCACATAACATCCGTCTTCATAGACAAGTTCCGCGTGATAGCGTGATACGTATTCCTCATGAAAAACGATGTCGTTCTCCAGTTGCCGCCCGATCGTGGTTACGGTTTTGAGGATCGGGAACATCTGGCGATTGATCAGGAGGAAGACGCCCTGCTGAGGGGGCTGCGTGAAGTAGAGGGGTTCATACTGGTTCATGCCATAATAATAGCCACCTTTCATGCCGGCTAAAATACAGGTTTCCCCTACTTAGCCCGATTGAACGTTTTACAGATTTGAAAAGGCGGAATTCGAGCCCAATTCCCGTGGAAACACCCGAGCAGGCACAACATTGCTTATTGCTACGTACCAACGATTTCGCCTTTGTCCTGTATAATGTCAGCCGACTTCCATACTACGAAACAAAGAAACTACGAAATCCATTATGTTTACAGACCAGGTAGAAATCCACGTCCGCTCGGGAAAGGGCGGAGACGGCATGATGCACTTCCGCCGTGAAAAATATGAACCGCGCGGCGGCCCCGATGGCGGCGACGGCGGCAAAGGCGGCGATGTCATTTTCGAGGTCAGGGCCACTCTCAACACGCTTTCGGCGTTCCGGCCAAATCAAAAATTCGCGGCGGATGACGGCAAGAACGGCGGTTCGAATCAGAAAACGGGACGGAGTGGCGAGGACCTGGTGATTCCGGTCCCGCCCGGCACGGTTCTCTTCGACTCCCAAACGGGCGAGCTGATCGGCGACCTGACCCAAGCGGGCCAGCGCCTCACCGTTTGCAAGGGCGGGCGCGGCGGACGCGGCAACCAGCACTTCGCCACATCGCGCAACCAGGCTCCGCGTACCGCCGAAAAAGGCGAGCCGTTCGAAACGCGCAGTCTCAAACTCGAACTGAAGTTGATCGCGGATATCGGCCTGGTCGGTGTGCCGAATGCGGGCAAGTCCACACTGCTATCGGTGCTCACGAATGCCAAACCGAAGATCGCGGCGTATCCGTTCACCACGCTCGAACCGAATCTCGGCGTGGCAAACATTGACGACGATACCGCCGTCGTCATCGCCGACATTCCCGGCCTGATCGAAGGCGCGCACGAAGGCGCCGGTCTCGGCCACGACTTCCTGCGTCACATCCAGCGCACGCGCGTCCTCATTCACCTGCTCGATGGCCTGGCCGAAGACCCGCTTGCCGACTTTAGCCAGATCAACTCCGAGTTGGCGCTGTTCGACCCGAACTTGTCGAAGAAACCACAGGTGGTGGCGGTCAACAAGATCGACCAGCCCGAAGTGCAGGAACGTCTGGCTGACCTGAAGAAAAAGTTTAAAAAACAAAAAGTGGAATTGCTGGCTGTCTCTGCGCTGGCACGCACGGATGTCCGCGACCTGCTGCTCAAAGCCGCGCACAAACTGGCCGAAACTCCCCCGCTCGAAGACGTAGAGCCGCCCATGCCTGTCTACCGCACGCAGGCGGACGAAAAACAATTCGAGGTGAAACGCGAAGGCGCGAACGAGTGGCGCATCAGCGGGGTTGCCATCGAACGCTCGGCCAAGATGACCTACTGGCAGCACAGCGGATCTCTGCGCCGGTTCCAAAAGCTAATGGAAAAACTCGGCGTAGATGATGCTCTCCGCAAAGCCGGCATTCAGGAAGGCGATACTGTTTACATTGGAGAAGAGTTCGAGTTGGAATGGCAGGAGTAGCAGTGTAGCGATCAGCGGGAAGCTTTGAGTCCCTGTCTCACCGAATAAATCGTCATCCCCAGAAAAATGAGGATGGCGATTTCGTTTAAGAGGCCGCCCCACATACGTCCCTGTTGAAAGTTAGCCAGGTCGCTGGCGATTCTCAGCGCAAGCGATAGATGCAACAACACAAGTTGGATGTAAAATGCCGGCTGGAATTGGATCGGTGCACCGAGAATGGACGGGAAAATGATCGGCGCATGCCCGAAGATCATCGAGATGACGAAACCGACAAAGACCGCATGCAATACCGCATCGTAGATCGGACCCGCAGCCTGCGCACCCATCGCGAGGTTGAGTCCACCCCCGATGCCCAACCAGACCAATCCCAGCGCAAGGCAGGTGGCGATATAACGCGTGAGCGGAAGCTTGTGCCGCAAGTTGCGCCAGGCGATGTCATTGCGGAAGGACCAGAGCGCGATCAGCAGCATGCCCGCACCGCTGAGCCGCACGCCAAGTTGAAGGTTAATCACAGTGATGATGACGCCAACCAGCAAAAGCGCGGCCAGTGCAGCGAAAAAATTTTGCTGAACTTTCGATGGGCGCAGAACCCGGCTGAGTTCCAACCGCTCACCTGCGATAGTGAGGATAAGGAATCCCTGCCAGAAATACACCACCTCGAACAGGAAGTGTCCGCTCAGCCAGAGCAGGTTTCCTGCCAGCCAGAGCAGTGAGCCAACCAGCATCGTGACCGTATGCAAGGCCGGTTCGCGGCGCACAATGACGAGCAGGATTCCCACGGTCACCAAACTGGCGAGGACGAACAGGAATACGCCGAGGGGTAGAGTCGGCACAAAGAGCGCGGCCAGCCAGCCCAGTCCAGAAAGAAGCGGCGCGGTAAACATCCACTTTTGGCTCAGGGCCACGGCACGTTCCAACGCGATCAGTGCGCCGAGGAATCCGCTCACCATCAACGGACCATGGGTGAGGGCGAGTCCGCTTGCGGAGGGGAGAGTCCAGCCGAGACGTAATAGCCCCGCCCAGAGAGCGATCAACAAGGAAAGAATTGCGGGAGCGAGAACGGGCAGGTAGCGTTTGTTCATAGGCTCATTATAAAAGAGACCTCGGATT
>CAYNQA010000080.1:0-10902 GCA_964399225.1 uncultured Anaerolineaceae bacterium | reverse complement strand
ATCACGCCCACGCTGTCTTTTTCCAGGTTGAACGCGATCCCGATGACGCCGTTCGCGAATTGGATGAGTTCCTGCGCCTTGACGTTCGCAAGCCCAACCACGCGGGCGATGCCGTCGCCGGCCTCGCTTACGGTTCCAACGTCGCTGACGCCGATAACCGGCGCAAACGCGTCGATCTGCTTCTGCAGGTCACTTGTGATCTGTTTGATCAGGTCGGTCATTATGCCTCCGCACCACACACTTAGGGTATTTTGCAGGCTCTGCCTGCGACTTGGTTTTACGTACAACTGCCCGGATAGTCTACTATCCGGGCGAACCAGGGACTTAAATCAAGTTCCCGGGACAAGTTTTGGGTCACATGAATTTCGTTTGTGCCCCATTGCACTAGGTTTTGCCAATGATAACTGAAAGCATAGGGATTGTCTAGTTACTTTCATCGCAGACTCACCTGACCCTGTCACAATTGACCTGCCACCCGCCTCGAAAATTTTAAACTTCCTCGCCCTTCAAAAACCTTGCCAGATGGCCGTGATGTTTTATACTAGTTTTTTGTATAGGCATTCAAAAAAAGGAGCAACATCCAATGGAGAAACCTCCCTCACGCATGAAACGGTATTGGAAAATCGCCGTCATCGCCAACATCAAAGATGAAAGCCAGCCGAAACCCGAAGGCGTCCCGCCTGACGCGTTTGCGGATTACGATCACATCGAGACCATTCACCACATTCAAGCAGCGCTCGAAAGCGACGGCCACGAGACGAAGTTCCTGATGGCCGACCGCACCCTGCCGCAGACGGTTCAGGAATACGCGCCCGACATTTGCTTCAACATCGCCGAGGGACTCGGCGGCGACGCGCGCGAGGCTCACGTCCCTGCCCTGCTGGAGATGCTCGGCATCCCCTACACCGGATCGCGCGTGTTGACGAATGCCATCTCGCTCGACAAGACCCTGACGAAGCGCATCTGGCGTGACCGGCGCCTGCCCGTGGCTCCCTTCCAGGAGTTCATCACTGGCGACGAACCGCTCCGCCCCGACCTGAAATATCCGCTCTTCGTCAAGCCCGCCCGCGAAGGGACAGGCATGGGCGTGGACGCGAAAGCCATCGTTAACAAGGAAAGCGAACTGCGCGAGCGCGTCAATTGGGTGGTCGGCACCTATCAGCAGCCCGCCCTCGTGGAAACCTTCCTCTCAGGCCGCGAGTTCACTGTCGGCGTAATGGGACGCGCCGACGCAAAACTCTACTCTCGTCATCCCGAGTGGTACGATGACAAGGACGGCTTCCACCGCTTCCCCATCCTGGAGTTGGATGCGAGCCGCTCCGTCACCCCGAAGGTGTACAGCCAGGCGGCCAAGGCCAAGGATGTCGGCGAACAAGGTGCGCCCGATTACATCTGCCCCGCCGATATCGATCCCGAACTCGAAAAGAAGCTCAAGCACTTCGCCTATCGCGCGCACTTCCTGCTTGGCGCGCTGGATGTCTCCCGCACCGACATCCGCCTTGACGACGAAGGCAATCCACGCCTGCTCGAGATCAACACCCTGCCCGGCCTCACGCCCGATTACAGCGACCTCTGCTTGCAAGCCAAAGCCGAGGGCATTGCCTACAACGATCTGCTGCTCGATATCCTTTACCTTGCGGCAGGCCGCTGGGGTCTGCTCGAACCGCGCGAGTTTGCGCCGAAAGCCAAAAAGTAAGACCAAAGCACACCAGCGGCTCACCTTCGGGTGGGCCGCTTTTTTATTCCACACAAAATTAACACATTTCCAGAATGAGTCTTGAACCATGCCAAACCCAAACGTTGGTATACTCATTTTCAACACACTATGACAAAAACAATCCTCGTTGTGGATGACGAACAACGGCTGGTCTCACTCGTGGAGCAATACCTTGCACAAGAGGGCTTCCGCGTGGCGACTGCATTCAACGGCAGGCAGGCGCTCGAGGTCGCTCGTCAAACTCATCCGGACCTGATCGTGCTCGATTTGATGATGCCCGAAATGGATGGGCTTGCCTTCATGCGCGCTCACCGCGCCGAAAACAACACCCCCATCATCATGCTCACCGCCCGCGTGGAAGATGAAGACAAGATCATCGGCCTCGAACTGGGTGCGGACGATTATGTTACCAAGCCGTTCCGCCCGCGCGAGTTGGTGGCACGTGTGAAAGCGGTACTGCGCCGCGCCGGGGAGTCGGAACCCTCAGCGAAAGTCCTTAATGTTTCGGGCATTCTGCTCGACCGCGACGGCCGTACCGTGAGAGTTGAAGAAACATTCCTTGACCTGACCCCCTCCGAGTTCGACATCCTCGCCGCGCTCATGACCGCGCCCGGCCGCGTCTTCTCGCGCCTCGATTTGCTCGACATCATCCAGGGCGTGCGCTACGAGGGATACGAACGCACCATCGACACCCACATCAAGAACCTGCGCGCCAAGATCGAACGCGACTCGCGCGCCCCACGCTACATCGAAACAGTATACGGCGTGGGTTACCGTTTTGCGAGGCAATGACCGATGCGCTCCATCACCACCAAAATGATCCTCGCCTTTCTCGGTATCGGCCTGGTCAGCATCATCTTGATCTCGATGCTGGCGCGCTGGAACACCCGCTCTGAGTTTATCCGCTTCATCTCGGATCAATATGAGCTCGACCTCGTGGCCGGTCTCTCCGAGCATTACCAAACCAGCGGCTCATGGGATGATGCTGAGTTGGTTTTCCTCACCGATGAAAAAAACGGCTCATCCGATGGCCACCCGCAGCACATGCCGCCGTTCCTCTTAACCGATCCGCAGGGTCTGGTGCTGGTTGGCAACGGCGGATTCAACGAGGGCGATACGATATCGGCTGAGGATCTTGAAGCAGGCACCCCCATCGAAGTAGATGGCGAAATTGTCGGACTGCTTGTGCCGATGCCCATGCCCTCCTTCGAGGGCAACCCGCGCGAGGAGGAATTCTTCCAGCGCACGAGTCAGGGATTGCTCTACGGAGCGGGCGGCGTTGCACTGATTGCACTGCTCTTGGGCATCTTTCTCTCGCGCACCATCTCACGTCCCATCCGCGAACTGACCCGCGCCACGCATGCCATCGCACAGGGCGACCTGCAACAACAAGTGGACATCCGCTCGCGTGATGAACTCGGCGAGCTGGCAAACGCCTTCAACAAAATGAGTGCTGAACTCTCGCGGTCCATCAACACCCGTAAACAAATGACCGCCGACATTGCCCACGAACTGCGCACACCGCTCAGCCTGATCCTTGGTCACGCCGAGGCGGTCCATGACGGCGTGCTTCAGCCTACGCGTGAAAATTTCGAGATCATCCGCGAGGAGGCTGAACGTCTCGAACACCTGGTGGACGACCTTCGCACCCTCTCCCTCGCTGACGCAGGCGAACTCTCGATGCAACTACAGAGCGTCTCCCCAGCCCGCCTGCTCGAGGATTTGGCAGCACACTACCGTCTCCACACGCAAACCAAGGACCTGGATCTGCAACTTGAGATATCCAACTCGCTCCCTGATCTCCAAATGGACCCGGGCCGCATCACCCAAGTGTTGACTAACATTCTCGACAACGCCGTGCGCCACACCCCCCCAGGCGGACTCATCACCCTCGCCTCCTCCCAAACCCCGGACGGGGTTGCCCTATCCGTACGCGACTCTGGCCCCGGCCTGCCCCCCGCCGACCTCGAGCGCATCTTCGACCGCTTCTACCGCGCCGACGAATCCCGCACTCGCACAGACGGCGGCTCCGGCCTCGGCCTCGCGATTGCAAAGTCCATCGTCCAAGCCCACGGCGGGACGATCCGTGCAGAGAGTCAGCAAGGCAACGGATTGACGGTCATCATCACATTGCCGGTATACCCAAAGTAATTACGAACAAAAAACGCCGAGGATGATCCTCGGCGTTTTTTGCTTACCTCGGTGGGTTGGGCGGATTACCTTTCATCTGTGTTGCAATGCGGTTCTTCTTTTTCAGCGAAGATGGCAAAACAATGATCGTCACAAAGACGGCGATCACACCGAGGTTCTTGACCAGGCCAAAAGCCCAGCCTCCTTCCATCTCACGGTGTTCGCGTTCCTCCGGCCGTGCGCCCTCGGGGAAGCCGGGACGGTCGCCGTCGAAGGCCGGGAGTTCTCCGCCCGGGCGAAACGGCTCGCCACCGGGGAACCCGCCCGGGGTCAGGGATGAGGCGTTCGAGTCCACAAGAGCATATATCCCCGCACCGATCAAAATCGTCACTGCAAGGATGATGAGAATACGTCCGATGGTTTTCATGCGGTCACATCCTTTTTGGAGGAGAACATCCGCCCGATGGGTTGGATGATGAGCTTTTGGAAGGTGGTCACGATCCATGACCAGTGCAGGGCGGTGTGCAACCCGAGAAGCAACAACGAGATGTTGGCCGACATATCGTGCAGGCGGCGCCAGGTGAAGTTGATCGGCAGGCTGATGCCCAGGGCAGGGATGGCATGTTCCGAGATCATGATGCCCGATAACATGATGAGGATGCCGTCAATGAACAGCAGCCAGTTCAAAATGTAATTGAGGCGCGAGCGCGCCGAGGTGCCGCCAAAAAGTCGTCCGGTGACTTGTACGATCCAATCCCAACTGAGCAGTAAGTGGACCATGATCGTAACAAAAGCGCCGAGCGTCAGCCATTCATGGATGGCGATGCCGCTCGAGCGCGGGTCCATGGCGACCAGAAAACCAATGAAGATGAACAGGTCGAGGATGAGTTTACCGCGGGCAGAGTTTGTTGTTGATTTTGCTTGTCCCAATGTCATTTTTATCTCCTTGGAAGATCGCATTGTAGCGAGTTTCCCAAAAAACTGGTGAAAAAATAAAGGCTGAAATATGGAGGTTTTGTAAACTGGGGAGGATTGTGTTCTTCGCCCAAATTAAATTCGGTCAACTCTTATCCGAAATATGACAAAGCACACATGGATTCAGGCCATTAATACCTAACCGTTCCAAGGCAGGAGGGATACACTTAACTGATGGATTCAAAATATCCATGTAAATGCAATTTTCCAGGCGAAAGCCTGCTCGCAAAGGAGAACGAATGAACCGAAAGATCATTACCATTGATGGCAACGAAGCCACCGCATCGGTCGCGCATCGCACGAACGAAGTGATCGCCATCTACCCCATCACCCCCTCCTCCGCCATGGGCGAATTTGCGGACGAGTGGTCGGCCAAGCACAAGAAGAATATCTGGGGCACGACTCCGCTTGTGATCGAAATGCAATCCGAAGGCGGCGCGGCCGGCACCGTGCACGGTGCGCTCCAGACCGGCGCACTCACCACCACCTTCACCGCCTCCCAAGGCCTGCTGTTGATGATCCCCAACATGTACAAGATCGCGGGCGAACTCACCAGCACCGTCTTCCATGTGGCCGCACGCGCTATTGCCGCGCATGCCCTTTCCATTTACGGCGACCACCAGGACGTGATGGCCGTCCGCCAAACAGGCTGGGCTTTGCTCTCCTCCGGCTCGGTTCAGGAGGCGCACGACTTTGCCGCCATCGCGCAAGCCGCCACCCTCAAGGCGCGTGTCCCGTTCGTACACTTCTTCGACGGTTTCCGCACCTCTCACGAAGTGACCAAGATCGAGGAACTCACGGACGAAGACCTGCGCCTCATGCTGGACCCGGAGCTGATCCGTGCCCATCGAGCGCGTGCCCTCAGCCCGGACCATCCCGTATTGCGCGGCACCGCCCAGAACCCGGACGTCTACTTCCAGATGCGCGAGGCGGCCAACCCCTACTACACCGCCGTTCCCGGCATCCTGCAGGAGGCCATGAACAAGTTTGGCTCTCTGGCGGGGCGTCAGTATCACCTCTTTGATTACTTCGGTCATCCCGATGCCGAGCGCGTGCTCGTCATCATGGGCTCGGGCGGCGAAACTGCCGAAGAGACCGTGCGCCATCTGGCCGCCAAAGATGAAAAGGTTGGCGTGGTTCGTGTGCGGCTGTACCGCCCATTCTCGATCAGTCACTTCATTGAATCCCTGCCCGAGACCGTCAAGTCCATCACCGTGCTCGACCGCACCAAGGAACCCGGTGCATCCGGCGAACCGCTCTACCTCGACGTGGTCAACGCGCTCGTAGAAGCGAACCGCACCGGCATCAAGGTCATCGGCGGGCGCTACGGCCTGTCTTCGAAGGAATTCACCCCGGCCATGGTCAAGGCTGCGCTGGATGAGCTGAAGAAACCAGAACCCAAGAACCATTTCACCGTCGGCATCACAGACGATGTAGCCCACACCAGCCTGGCTGTGGATGATACCTTCCGCATCGAGCACGAAGAAACTGTCCGCTGCGTGTTCTTTGGCCTCGGCTCCGACGGTACGGTCGGAGCGAACAAGAACTCCATCAAGATCATCGGCGAAGAGACCAGCAACTACGCCCAAGGTTACTTCTATTACGACTCGAAGAAGTCCGGTACGGTCACCATGTCGCATTTGCGCTTCGGCCCGAAACCGGTCCGCGCGCCGTATCTGATCGAGCAGGGACAGGCCAACTTCGTCGCCTGTCACCAGTTCACCTTCCTCGAGCGTGTGGATATGCTCAAATACGCCAAGGAAGGCGCGGTCTTCCTTCTCAACAGCCTGTATGGACCGGATGAGATCTGGGAGAACCTGCCGGTTGAGGTCCAGAAGGACATTATCAACAAGAAGCTCAAGTTTTACGTCATCAACGGTTACGATGTAGCCGAGAAGACCGGCATGGGCGGACGCATGAACACCATCATGCAGACCGCCTTCTTTGCCATTAGCGGCGTGCTCCCGCGCGAGCAGGCCATCGAAGAGATCAAGCACAGCATCGAGAAGACATATGGCAAACGCGGCGAAGCGGTGGTTAAGAAGAACTTCGAAGCCGTGGATGCAACCGTTGCCAACCTGTATGAGGTCAAAGTTCCGGGCAAGGTAACCTCGGCAACGTCTCGCCGCCTCGCGGTCCCGAAGGAGGCGCCGGAGTTCGTCCAGAAGGTGGTTGCCCCGATCGTGGATGCCAAGGGCGACGATATTCCCGTCTCGGCCTTCCCGATTGACGGCACGTTCCCAACAGCAACCACGCAATGGGAAAAACGCAACCTCGCGTTGGATATTCCCGTGTGGGAGCCTGACTTGTGCATCCAATGCGGCAAGTGTGTGATGGTTTGTCCGCACGCGGTCATCCGCCACAAGGTGTATGACAAGGCCGCGCTCGCGTCTGCACCTGAGACGTTTAAACATATGGAAAGCAAGTTCAAAGAATTCCCCGGCATGGCCTATACAGTGCAGGTCGCGCCCGAGGATTGCACCGGCTGTACGTTGTGCGTGGAAGCCTGCCCCGTGAAAGATAAAACCCAGGTCGGACGCCGCGCCATCAATATGGCTCCGCAACCGGCCTTGCGCGCCAGCGAAGCAAAGAATTGGGACTTCTTCATGTCCCTGCCCGACCCAGACCGCGCATTGATCAATCCGAATACGATCAAGAACTCGCAGCTCCTGCGCCCGCTCTTTGAATTTAGCGGCGCCTGTGCCGGATGCGGTGAAACCCCCTATGTGAAGCTCGTCTCGCAACTCTTTGGCGATCGCACGATCGTGGCCAATGCCACCGGCTGCTCCTCCATCTACGGCGGCAACCTGCC
This sequence comes from uncultured Anaerolineaceae bacterium, assembly GCA_964399225.1. Classification (GTDB taxonomy): domain Bacteria; phylum Chloroflexota; class Anaerolineae; order Anaerolineales; family Villigracilaceae; genus Denitrolinea. Next base: position 3,268 of record CAYNQA010000080.1, on the reverse strand, counting down.
CACCACCCCCTGGTCTGTGGATGCGAATGGACGCGGCCCGGCCTGGTCCAACTCGCTCTTTGAAGATAATGCTGAGTTCGGTCTTGGCATGCGCCTCACACTGGATAAGCAAAACGAATTCGCCCGCGAGCTCCTGCTAAGCTTCACCAGCGAACTCGGCAGCGAAATGGTGGACGGCCTGCTCAAAGCCGACCAAACCACCGAGCAGGGCATCAATGAACAACGCCAGCGTGTGGAAGCGCTCAAGGCCCGCCTTGCGCAGAGCAAGAATCCGCGCGCGAAGGAACTCACTAGCCTGGCCGATGCGCTCGTCAAGAAATCCGTCTGGATCATCGGTGGCGACGGCTGGGCTTACGATATCGGCTACGGCGGTCTCGACCACGTGCTCGCCAGCGGACGCAACGTCAACGTGTTGGTGCTCGACACTGAGGTGTACTCCAACACCGGCGGCCAGGCCAGTAAGTCCACGCCGATGGCTGCGGTGGCGAAGTTCGCCATGAGCGGCAAGGGTCTCCCGAAAAAAGACCTCGGCCTGATCGCGATGGCGTATGGTTACGTCTACGTGGCGCGCGTGGCCATGGGCTACAACGACCAGCAGACACTCAAAGCCTTCCTTGAGGCTGAGTCCTACGATGGCCCGTCTTTGATCATTGCCTACAGTCACTGCATCGCGCACGGTTACGATATGGCCAAGGGTCTTAACCAGCAGAAACTCGCCGTCCAGTCGGGCGCGTGGCCGGTCTACCGCTACGATCCGCGTCTCGCCAGCGCCGGACAAAATCCGTTGGTGATCGAGGCCAAGGAACCTACCGTCCGTCTCGAGGATTATGCCTACAACGAAACCCGCTACAAGATGCTCACCCTGAGCGACGAAGGCCGCGCCGAAGAGTTGATCAAGAAGGCCGGTGAAGGCATCAAAAACCGCTGGCAACTGTATCAACAGATGGCTGCGATGCACTACAACGGGAAGAAGGAAGAATAGGCTCCCCTCACCCCTGCCCCTCTCCCAAATTCGGGAGAGGGGGGAAGGAAACACTATGATGGATCTCTCTACCACCTATCTCGGTCTCAAACTGAAAAATCCCCTCGTGGCATCGGCCTCCCCGCTTTCAAAAAAAGTGGAACGTGTCCAGCGTCTCGAAGAGGCGGGCATAGCCGCCATCGTGATGTACTCGCTCTTTGAAGAGCAGATCATCCACGAGAGTCTCGAACTCGATCACTTCCTGACCCGCGGCGAAAACTCTGCCGAGGCCATGAACTACCTGCCAGACTCAGGCACGTACGCTATGACGCCTGGCAAATATCTCGACCACTTGAGCCTGATCAAGAAGACGGTGAACATCCCGGTCATCGGGAGCCTGAACGGTGTCTCGAAGGGTGGATGGGTCCGCTACGCGCGCTTCATGCAGGACGCCGGAGCGGATGCGCTCGAACTGAACCTTTACTACCTCCCGACCGATCCCGCCCTCTCCGCCGCCGACGTGGAGAATGCACAAACTGACCTGGTCGCCGCAGTCAAAGCGGGAATCAGCATCCCGTTGGCGGTGAAGCTCAGCCCGTACTACACATCCCTGCCCAGCATGGCCAAACGTCTCGTCGAGGCAGGAGCCGATGGACTGGTACTGTTCAACCGTTTCTATCAGCCAGACTTCGACCTGGACGAGTTGGAAGTCGTTCACAATCTCGACCTTTCCACCTCAGCAGACTTACGTCTGCCCCTGCGCTGGGTCTCCATCTTGCATGGCGTCGTCAATACAGACTTTGCCCTGACCAGCGGCATCCATACCGCACAAGATGCGCTCAAGGCCATGATGGCCGGTGCCAAGGTTGCCATGATGGCATCCAATCTTCTGCACAACGGTGAACGCGTCGTTGCCACCATGCTCAACGAATTGGGATGGTGGATGGAAACGCACGAGTATGAGTCCATCCAGCAAATGCAAGGGAGCATGAGCCGCCAGTCCGTGGCGGAACCAGCTGCCTTCGAGCGTGCGAATTACATGCGCGTGCTCAATTCGTGGAGAGAACTCCGCTAAACGAAAACGACCCCCGCTAAAAACGCGGGGGTCGTTCATTTATTACTGAAATCGGAGGCTACTCGACAGGAGCAGGTTCGGCCTGCTTGCGCTGGCGGAACGTAATACGTCCGCGCGAGAGATCGTAGGGCGACATTTCCACCGCCACCCGGTCGCCGAGCAGGATGCGAATGTAGTACTTGCGCATCTTGCCGGAGAGATACGCCAGAACCTCGTGCCCATTATCGAGCCGCACGCGGAACTGGGTGCCAGGCAGGGCTTCCACCACCACCCCATCCATTTTGATCTTGCCTTCATCCTTCGCCATAGTACCTCCTACAATCCAGCCTATTCCACGTCCTTGAACTGACGCCGCTTGATGCGGCGAACGGCTTTCTTCTTTTCCATGCGGCGCTGCTCACTCTTGGAGACGAACCAGCGTTTACGGCGAACGGTGCTAAGAACGCCGCTCTTCACGACTTTCTTACGAAAGCGTTTGAGCAGGGAGTCCTGCGATTCACCGGAGCGCAAATTTACAGATGCCAAAGCCTTTCACCTCCTTCCGCATGGAAGATATTCTATACCGGGGCATAAAAAAACCTCGGCGCAGGGAAGCCGAGGGTCTCAACAAACTTGTCCAACGAACGGGATCGGAACGATCACTTTCATCAGGGCGATTGCAGTCTCCTCGACCGTGTTAATCATTGGACAGCGAATGTCCCTTTCAAAAAAACCTGCGGGCGGATTATACACCGCCCCAGGGCGCTTGTAAATGAAAAGCCCCTTGGCAATGACCTACTCTCCCAGGAGGCTGCCCTCCAAGTACCATCGGCGCTGACGGGCTTAACTACCGGGTTCGGGATGTTACCGGGTGTACCCCCGTCGCTCAAATCACCAAGGGACGTTTTCACAACGTAGATGACTGAATAGCAATTACATCTGATAATGTACGAAAGAGTACCAAGTTCTCCGCACCACGGGATTAGCCCTCGACCATTAGTACAACTTAGCTGAACACATTACTGTGCTTACACTTGTTGCCTATATACCAGATAGTCTATCTGGGGTCTTACTCCATAAGGAATACAGGGATCTCATCTTGAGGCGAGTTTCCCACTTAGATGCTTTCAGCGGTTATCTCTGCCGAACATAGCTACCCAGCGATGCTCCTGGCGGAACAACTGGCACACCAGAGGTTCGTCCACTCCGGTCCTCTCGTACTAGGAGCAGCTCCTCTCAAATCCCTTACGCCC
>CAYNQA010000079.1:1562-10985 GCA_964399225.1 uncultured Anaerolineaceae bacterium | reverse complement strand
CGCTGGAACATCACCATCTGGAACGAGAGACCGATCAACTGCGTGGCAGTGAGCGAGATAAGCGAGGTGGCGATGGAAGCCCAGACGAAGATCGGCATACGGAAGGCGGTCATGCCTTTGGCGCGCATGCGCAAGACGGTGGCAAGCAGGTTGAGCGAGCCAAGAATGGAAGACCAGCCCGCCACGAACACGCCGAGGAAGAACATCTGCTGGCCGATCTTGTTCGGGTTGGCGGAGAGAGGCGGGTAGCCCGTCCAACCGGTCTCAACACCGCCGAGCGGCATGGACATGAGCAGCCAAACCGCGGCAGGGACGGCGATCCAGAACGAGAAGGCGTTCAAGCGCGGGAAGGCCATGTCGTGGGCGCCGATCAGCAACGGGACGAGGTAGTTCATCAAGCCCGCGATGCCAAGCAGGATCGAGACGATCATGATCATGCCGTGCAGCGACATAAGCGTGTTGTAGGTATCGGGAGTGATGATCTGCTGGCCTTCGAAGGACAGTTCGGTACGGAAGATCAAGGCAAACGTACCGCCGATGACCAGAAGAAGGATGGCGGTAATGGTGTACTGAATACCGATCACCTTGTGGTCAAGCGAGGGGCCAAGGAATTTCAGCCAGCCGGCCGGGTCTTCGTGATGTTCGGAAACGGCCTGTCCACGCCAAACCTTGAACCAATCACCCATCACACCGTGAGTGGCGAGGAAGCCGAGGGTGCCAAGGAAGCCGCCAAAGACCCAGGCGTGCTCCGAGACGAGGTAGCGGCTGGTGGGCTCGAGGCCCATGGCCGCGCGAATCCCCGCAACAATGGCGATGCCCAGTACGAGGCCAACGATCAGCCCAACCAGGCCGCGCACAAGCGGGATCGAAAAGAATTTTTTCATGCTCAATTCCTCCACGCAATTACTTCAAAGTCATGATGTAGGCAATGATGTTGGCAATATCTTCTTCGCTCAACAACGTGCCGTAAGTGGCAGGCATGGTCGGCTGGTAGCCTTTGACGATCTTGGCCATCGGGTCCACGATCGATTCGTGAATAAAGGCTTCGTCAGCTACTACGGTCGAGCCGTCTTCGAGAGTCACCGTGGAGCCGAAGAGGCCGAACCAGGTCGGTGCGGTTGGGGTGGCAGTGGATGTGACAGAGTGGCACGCCAGACAACCGTTTGCTTGAGCCAATAGCTGGCCTTTGCCTTCCGGGGTCTGTGCGGCGGCATAAGCGGCTTGTTGTTCGGCAACCCACGCCACGAACTCGGCGTCACCGGTGACGACAACAGCCTGTTCCATTTTATAATGCGCAGAACCGCACAACTCAGCACAACGGACCTTGTACTCGCCCGGCAAGGTGGGGGTAATGCGCAGTTCGGTCACGCGGCCCGGCACCACATCCTGTTTGACGCGGAATTCAGGTACCCAGAAGGAATGGATCACATCGGTTGAATCCATTTGGAGCAGAACCTGCTTGCCTTCTGGAAGGTAGAGTTTATCGGTGATGAAGCCGCCGTACTCGGGATATTCGAAACTCCACGAGAACTGGCGGGCATGCACCTTAACCACCATCGCCTCAGGGTCCACACGGCGGACTTCCCGCAGCGAGAAGGCGCCCAGATATGCAAAAACAACCACAATGAAAAGCGGGACGATGGTCCACGCGATCTCGAGGTTGGTGTTGCCTTCAACATGTTCAGCATCCGACGTATCGCCCTTCTTGCGGCGGAAAACGATCAGGCTGTAGAGCAATGGGACCACGATCAGCGCGAACAGGAAAGACATGGCGATGACCTGCAGGTTCCACATCCAGTCAATGGAACCGACGATGGCCGCCGAGCCTGCCTGTGCGCTGGCCGCCACCGGCATCAGGCCGGAAGCATCCAGCCCAACGTAAGTGCCGACTGCGGCAAGCAATACCAGAATTCCCACAATGACAAAGTGTCTCATACACAGTCTCCTAGTGAGGTGTTGAAATTATTTCCACGGATCAGAGAGCCAATCATCTGCCTGCGCCGAAGACATCCGCTCGCGATGGTAGATCACCACCGGTTCGGTTGAACCGAGCGAAACCAGCACCACCCGCATGGGCGATTCGCCTACGAGGAAGCGGCTCAAAAATTCCTCGCGGTTGATGTTCGTGTCATCGTAATCCACGATCATCAGGTCGGGTTGGAGCGTTTCAAGCGCAGTCAGGGTCTCTTCCATGGTGGAAAGCATCCCCACGATCTCAGCCTTTTCCCCCCAGCGCTCAGCATAAACCTTCCGCAAACCCTCGCGGAAAAGCGGGTTGGCGGAGGCGATCAGCACACGGTGGGTCTTGGCGGGGGCAGTCATGGAAGAGAATAACCTGTAACGGGACTAAAGCCCCCCAAATTTACCAAATTCTTCTCATCCTGTCACTGGCAATGTGAGAGAAGAAGAGCGATTTCTTCAACAAAAAGCGGGTGATTGCTCATCACCCGCATGTCATAAAAATATCACCCAAAAGGATTACAGCATTCCTGCTTCGATCGCCTTGGCAACCGCTTCCACGCGGTTGCTTACCCCCAGCTTTTCGAGGATATGGCGGGTATGCGTCTTGACCGTATTCTCGGTGATGAACAACTCGACCGCCACTTGTGTCGTCGTCAAGCCGCGGGCAAGACAGCGTAACACCTGGGCTTCGCGCTCGCTCAACAGAGAATCGCCCGCAGCAGCCGGGATTCTCCGCAACACACCGAATAACTTTGTGGTCATCTCCGGCGCCAACACCGATTTGCCGGCCGCTACATCGCGCAGAGTGCGCTCCAACGCTTCGGGTTCGATGTTCTTCAAAATGTACCCCGTCGCGCCGGCCGAGATCGCGCCGAGCAGGTCATCGTCAGATTGCGAGACGGTAAGCATCAATATGGGTAGGCCGGGCTCGATCTGGCGCAATTGCTTCAACGCAGCCACGCCCCCCATCCCAGGCATATTGATATCCAACAGCACGACATCGGGCTGCAGGCCGGGGACCAACGCAAGGGCATCTTCGCCGCTGCCCGCCTCCCCCACCACCTCAACCCCTTCGAACTCAGACAACAGGCCGATCAATCCACGACGGAACAAAGCGTGGTCGTCCACCACACACAAACGCAGGGAACTCATGAACCCGCCTCAGACACCGGCAGGCGCAGCGAGACGGTGGTGCCGGACGTGATGCAACTGCTGACCTGCAAATCCGCACCAATCCCTTCCGCACGCTCACGCATCCCACGCAGACCGAAGCGGGCTGCCCCGGGCGATGCGACATCGAACCCCCGTCCGTTATCCGCCACCTCCACAAGGAGGCCATCCTGCGACTCGCGTGCCGCAAGCCGCACCTCGCTGGCCATCGCATGTTTGCGGACATTGGTGAGCGCCTCCTGCACAATGCGGATGACCTGCACTTTGACATTAATGGGCAGGTCACGAGAAAGGCGCAAGTCAAGTGCCACGTTTTGGCCGGCGACCGATTCGAAATCCTCGGCCACCTGTTTCAACCAATCAGCCATGTTTCCATCCGGCACGCGCCGCAGGTTTTCAATGGCCTGGCGCGCATCGAGATACGCATCAGAAAGGGTGCGGCCTGTGTCGTGCAACACACGCGCCGCCGAATCGGATTTGCCCTGCTCGAGGAAACGCTCGGCACGACCAACCTCGATCTTGAGGAAGGCCAGGGTTTGGGCCAACCCGTCATGAATTTCGCGCGCAAGGCGCACGCGCTCGCCCATGATGGCACGCGTTTCCACTTCGATCAGATTGGTACCAAAATCGCCATGTGACGGCAGGGACGGGCGAACCGCACTGCGGTATGAAAGCGTTTCGAGCGCCACACCGCACAAATGCATGATCTCGGCCAGGTAGGCTTCCATCTCTTCGCTGACATGCGGCTGCGCGGCAAAGATAAAGCTGAACAAGCCGGCCTCCCGTCCATACATGGGCAGGGGCACACAATGCACATAATGATCCTCCATGCTGTCGCGCACGAGGATGCATTGCGGATCACCTTGACGCACGGAACACGCCTTGCATACCTGCCGTGTCGGCGGGCGGGTAAGCAGGGTATTCCAATCGGTATGGACCAGCGGGGGTGTACGGCCAAATTCGAGAGCAGGCAGGGTTTGGGTGTATTCACCGAAGGGCATGAACACGCATCCCTCCGCCTGCACGACTTCACAGCCAGTGCGCATCGCGGCACGCAAAATCGAGCCCTCCTCCTGAGCCTCGAGCAGGGATGCGCTCAAAGACAGGAGCAAGGCAGCGTGCGGGGAGGTGAACTGCTCGCGATGGGCCGGCATGTATGAAGTAGGTTGAAGCGGGGTTAAGCGAGGGCCTTCAATGCCTCGAGGACCTCGGTCGAATGTTCGGCGGGGCGCACTTCTTCAAAGACACGCGCGATCTTCCCTTCCGCATCGATCAGGAAGGTGGTGCGCAAAACTCCCTCGTAGGATTTGCCCATGAACTTTTTAGGACCCCATACTCCGTAGGCATCACAGATCTTGTGGCCCTCGTCGGCCAGGAGCGGAAAAGGCAGGTTGAATTTCTTCTTGAATTTTGCGTGCGATTCGGGCGAGTCGGGGCTGACGCCGAGGATGACGACACCTGCTTTTTCATACGCGGAGTAGTCATCGCGGAAATTGCAGGCCTCTTTGGTACAGCCGGGCGTGTCATCTTTTGGATAAAAATAAAGGACCACGGCTTGACCGCGATAGTCCGCAAGGCGGCGCGATTGGCCGGTATCATCGAGCACGTCAAATTCGGGGGCGGGGACACCACTGGGGATGGGCATGTAAATATCTCCATTCGCGAATCGAAACAGAAGGGGTCGTGTTCGTTCGCATCAATAAATTGGGAACGTGGCGATTATACACCCGCGCCTGTATGGAGGGCGGGGGCACGCTGTACTTCATAAGAACCGGCTGGCGCCAAAAAACTTACCATCCCGCCTGGATGACGCTGATTAATTTTATTTCGGGATAAAAAAGCGGAGCCTTCGCTCCGCTTGATTCATTTCAAAATACCGGCTTTATTGAGCGCGCCTTCGAGCAGGTCAATGGTGGCAGGCTTGATCAGCATGGCATTCGCGCCGCCCTGCATCACACGCTGGCGGGTCTCAGGCTGGTCGTCGCTGGTGATGACGATCACGGGCACCTTTGCAAAACGCGGGTCGCGGCGCAGGAAAGCCAACACCTCGGTCCCGTCGGCGCCGGGCATGTTCACATCGAGCAAGACAAGGCTGGGCACAAAAGAAGCGAGAACGCCCATGGCGGGAATGGAGCCGTACGCAGTACGTGCAGGAATGCCCAACACGTCGAGCATCTGCTTCAAGGCGTCGGCGGTCTGGCGATTGTCGTCAATGATGAGAGCGTCGGTCATATCAAGTCTCCAGGATCACTTCTCCCATGCGCCGCACATCGTAGCCGGGCAGGGACAAAACTGCTTTGCGAAATTCTGTGCCGTGAATCACATCGAAGAGCGGGGTTAGTAAATTACTTCGGGCAAAATCGGCGGGGATCACGAGGTCGTAGCGTTCGTGGAAGAGCGGAACAAAATCCAGGTCGAGGGCTTGCGCCGCGGCCGGGATGCCCAGCCCGCAATCGGCGCGGCCCGAAGCCACCGCCGCCGCCACACCCAGGTGAGTGTATTCTTCTCGATTGTAGCCCTGAATTTGACTCGCGTGTATCCCCATTAAGGACAACTGATAATCGAGCAGGACGCGCGTACCGGCTCCGCGCTGGCGGTTCACAAACTGGACCTCCGGGCGGGTGAGGCCGTGGAGGCCTTTGATTCCCTTCGGGTTTCCGCGCCGCACCATCAGTCCCTGCTCGCGTTCCACAAATGCCATCAAACGGACCGGCGCGCCGGGCAAATACTGCCGGAGCGCGGCGAGATTGTATTCTCCAGTGGCTGGATCGAGCAGGTGAGAACCGGCCAAATGCGCCTCCCCCCGCTTCAAGGCAACCAACCCACCCTGTGACCCCACATTCGCCGAAACGAAGCGACGGTCATGGTCAGCGAGGAATTGTGCCAATAAGTCGAGGATCACGTCATGGGAACCGATGCAGAAGATGGTCTTGTTCAGTTCGGACTGTGTGCGGTATAGGCGCACTGCAACCTGCTGACCGGCTTCCGCGCCCTGTTCGCCGCGCGGCAGGAGCATCAGTCCATCCGCCTGGACCAGCGAGGTGATGACACCAGCCCCGCGTGAAAGCGGAGCAGCCAGCAACTTCCCGCCCACACGTCCCACCGCCACGCGGATGAAGTCATCGTCGCCGGGCGGCGAGGTAACCTTGCGAGTCAATGTCGCGGTCTCGGTCGGCAATTCACGCGGACGCCGTCCCAGCCAGCGGGCAATGAGCGGTTCAACGAAGATGTCCACGGTCAGGGCGGCGGAGACAGGGTAGCCAGGCACGCCGATGATGGGGATTTCTGATTTTCGATTTTCGATTGACGATTTACGATTGACGAGTCCGAGGATGACAGGATGACCCGGACGAACGGCGACGCCGTGGACAAGGAGGGTGCCGAGGTTTTCAACCACCTTCGCAGAGAAATCTTCTGCACCGGCGGAGGAACCTGCGTTGAGCAGGATGAGATCGTGGTCGCGGGCGGCTTCTTGCACGCGAGCACAGATGGCATCGAAGTTATCGGGGGTGATGGGGAAACGGGTCGCTTCGGCACCCATGGCTTTGACCTGTGCCGCGAGGACGAGCGAGTTGTATTCGAGAATGTCGCCGCGCTTCAACTCTGTACCGATCGGAACGAGTTCGGTGCCGGTGGGGAGAATCGCTACGCGAGGACGGCGAGCCGCTTTGAGGTCCGCGTGACCCGAGGCGGCGATGGCGCCCAGATCCGCCGGGCGAAGGGTATGTCCGGCTGGGAGAAGAAGCTGCGTCGCCACGATGTCCTCCCCGAGCGGGCGGACGTGCATCCACGGTGTGACAGCGGCGCGGATACGGATGGATGATGGACCGCGGACGTCGGGCGATAGATCGCCAGTCGCATCCAGCGGCTCTGTGTTTTCGATGGGAATGACAGCGTTCGCCCAATCAGGGAGCGGATCGCCAGTGTCAACGTATTGTGCGTGTTCGGGGAGGGAAAGCAAAATGGGCGAGGTCGGCCCGGCGCCTTCGGTATCCTCTGCGCGGACGGCGAACCCGTCCATGGCGGAGGCGTGATAATGCGGGGAGGAGACATTAGCCCAGACCGGCTCGGCTGTGACACGGCCCAACGCATTCTCGTCGAGCGGAATGGACTCGGCACCGAGGGTGCGCCAAAGGCCAGCCTCTTCCAGGGCTTGTTTGAGTCGCGCTTGTGCTTCGGGGAGGGGTATATCGTGGAGATAAACGGACATCGGCAAAAATATACCACAGCGAGAAGGCGCTTCGGAAGTACAATACCTGATCGTTTTTCGCCAAAGGAGTCAAAATGAAAAGAAATTTATTTTCCAATGTGATTGTATTTCTGTTCATCGCCAGCATTATGCTTTCTGCCTGCCGGCAAAACGCGCGACCCGGCGAGGGGGGAAATACACAGCCTTCCGCGGTGGTGCCCGAACAAACGTCCGCGCCCGAAGCGGGCACGAACCAGTCACTGAAGTTCCAGCCGGGCCGCAACGATTACATCACCACCGTAGACGACACGCCGCGCGAGTTCATCGTCCATGTGCCGAGCGGATACGACTCCGCAACTCCGACCCCGGTGGTGTTCATGTTCCACGGCACGAACCAGACCGGGGAGCTGATGTACGCGATCACCAGTTGGCCAGAAAAAGCGGATGAAGTCAATGCCATTGTGGTATTCCCAACCAGTTGGCGGTATGTGCTCGCCCCCGAGAATGAAGAAGTGGCAAAATGGAACGAGACTACGCTGCAATTTTTAGCCGGTCCAGATGCGGAATTGAAAGATGATATCAAATTCACACGCCAGGTGCTGGACTTGCTGCGCGCCACCTTCAACGTGGACGAGAAACGCATCTTCGCGACGGGCTTTTCGAACGGCGGATCGTTTGTCTCCACCCGCCTGCTCTTTGCAATGACAGACACGTTCGCAGCATTTTCCTTTTGTGGTTCAGGGGCACGGCTCGCTGAGCCAAACTTCGCCTCAAATATGCCGCCCAAAGTTTCAACATCCGTGTACTCCATCGTCGGGACTGAGGATGAGGTGCTTTCCGCCGGGCAGGGAATCACGCTTCCGTTCCCCTTCGAAGCGGATGCGATCATGGGACACGAATTGTTCGGCCCAATGCTGGTCAACACAGCCGCTTATCTCAACCTCGACCCGGTGAAATACGAAGTATCCCATCCGCAACCGGAGTACACGGTCTTTGTATTCAACCAAAGCCTGACCGGCTCGGATAACGAATACATCTTCCAGATGGTTAAAGATATGATCCACGTCTACCCGAACGGGAAATACATTCCCTATAGTCTCGACGCGGTGGATATGTTCTGGGAGTTTTTCATGAGGCACCCGATGAAGTAAGTTGCCGGGTTTTCTTTGCTCCGATGCAGTAAAAAAATGCAGGCTCCCACCTTTCGGCAGGAGCCTGCATTTTATGCATTGCGGGTGCGCGGCCTGAAACGCGGAAGCCCATAGCTGACGTTAAATGTTCACGGCAAAGATCTCGACCGGCCTGGTCTTTCCACGAAAAACGGTTGGACCAAGGGGACTGCATGAAATCGAATCGGGTAATTTCTCGCGCGTGTACAAGTCGATCAAAATGGGATGGCCCACACTTTTTGTGTGGCTTTCGATGCGCGCCGCAAGGTTCACAGAATCGCCCACGCAGGTGTAGGTGGCGCGATGTTGGGTGCCGGCATAACCTGCCACAACGATGCCGGTGGCGATCCCGATGCCGATCTTCAGGTGTTCCTTGCCGGAACGTTCGCGTTTTTCGTTCAGGACTTTCAGCGAGTCGAGCATGCCGAGGGCAGCCTGCACCGCCTGCGTGCGGTGTTCTTCCGCCCGGCCAGAGAGGCCGAATAAAGCCATCAGGCCGTCACCGATGATCTGGTTGACCACTCCGCCATGACGCGAGATCGGCTCGAACATGGCCGCGTAATAGTCATTGAGCAGTTCGATGGTGTCGGCGGCGTCGATCTTTTCGCTAATGGTTGTGAAAGAGCGGATATCGGCAAACATGATGCTGGCGCTGATGCGTTTTCCGCCCAGCGAGAAACCATCGGCCATCAAAAGCTCGGCGACCTCTTTGCTGGCAAAAGTATGCAGAAGTTTTCGCTGCTGGTCGCGCAGGGACTTCTTCTCGAAGCCGGCCGCGATCCGCGCGTGAAGCAGGACCGGCTCGAACGGCTTGGGCAGGTAATCCTCCGCGCCCATCTTGATTCCGCGGACGACACTCTGCAGATCGTTATTCGCAGAGATGATGATGACCGGGCTGTCGAACGCGGACGCACGGGCCGACCGCAACACGGC
>CAYNQA010000079.1:0-1552 GCA_964399225.1 uncultured Anaerolineaceae bacterium | reverse complement strand
GGATGTCACGGGTGGCGGGATTGGCCTTCAATTGCTCAAGAACGGAAAAGCCGTCCATGATGGGCATCATAATGTCGAGCAGGATCAGGTCCGGCGCAGAAGCCCGGACCATTTCGAGCGCTTCCTGCCCGTTGGCGGCAGAGATGGTCTCATAGTTGAGGTCTTCCAGTTCCTGCTCCAGGTAATCTACGTTGAGCGGTTCATCGTCCACGATCAGAATGCGGGGGCGCGTTGTCATATTATCCGAGATAATCCTTTAGTTTCTTCAAGAGCAGGTCTTCATCGATCGGCTTGGTCATGTAATCAGTGCAGCCCGCATCTCTGGCGCGTTCGGCATCGCCGGGCATGGCATGTGCCGAAAGGCCAATGATCGGCATGGACAGCTGAGACTCGCGAATATTACGGGTGGCAGCATAGCCGTCCATCACGGGCAGGGAAATATCCATCAGGATCAGGTCCGGACGCTGCTTGGACATGGCGACACCCGCGGCACCATCCCGCGCGACCAGGAGTTCATAATCATCCTCCAGCAGTTGGGTCAGCAGATCGATATTCATTTCGGTGTCTTCAACGATCAAAATTTTCTTCACTCTACGTCTCCGTTGTAGTTGCAATGGTTATTTCAATGGACAGGATCATAAATAATTCGCAGATCTCGCAGATGGCGCAGGTTGAATTTTATTGGCAAAAACCTGCATCATCTGCGGATAAAAAGCGACTTTGTAGATTACAGATAAACCCTAATGCAAAACGCTGTTGATCTCATCGATCAAGCGGTCACCGTCGAAGCCCTGTTTGCGCATCACAAAGCTGACCGTTTCTCGCAGGCGCTGCGATTCATCGTCGGTCAGTTCCTTGGCGCTGATGACAATGATGGGGAGCTCGCGGGTGACGGGGTTGGCGCGTAATTGCTCGATCACGCCAAAGCCGTCCATGCGGGGCATCATCAGGTCGAGCAGGATGACGTCTGGACGGCTGGCTTGCACCTTGCTTAAACCGGCAATACCATCTTCGGCGGATTCCAGCTCAAAGTCTGCTTCGGGCAGGATCTGTTGAAGCATCTCGGCAATGTGCGGATCATCGTCCACCACGAGGACGTGGATTCGGCCGGAGGCGTTGGTGACCCGCTTGAGCGTCTCGAGCACGACCGAGGGGTTGAGCGGTTTGAGCAGGTAGGCCGAAGCGCCGAGTCGGAATCCGAGCGCTTTTTTGTCCACGATCGTGAGGAGAATGACCGGGATATCCGCAGTTTGCTGGTCTGCCTTCAAGTCGTGCAAGACCTGCCAGCCGTCCTTGTCGGGCATGATGATATCGAGCAGGATGGCACGCGGTTTGAGTTCTCGCGCCATGCGCTGGCCTTCAGCGCCGTTGCGCGCACCAATGACCTCGAACTCGGTCGAACCGAGACTTTCCTGCAACAGATAGACAGCGTCGGGATCGTCGTCAATGACGAGCACAACCTTTTTCGAAGGCTGTCCCGCTGGAGATTTAGTCGCCGGCGTGGCTGTTTCGGGTTCTGACTTTTGCAGCTTCGCGGAGCGCATCTCATACT
>CAYNQA010000078.1:0-11025 GCA_964399225.1 uncultured Anaerolineaceae bacterium | reverse complement strand
AAGATCTGGTCGGCGCTGTAGCCGTTCGCGGCGAAGGTCTGCGCGGCGCGCTTGCGAGCCAGGGCTTCCACCACGTCGGCATATTCCACGCCCTTGTAGTAGCGCGGGTCGCCGTTGCGGCGATAATGAGCAAGTCGCATTGGATAGTCGAGAATCTCTTCTTCGGTCATCCAACGCGACTCTTCATCAGGGTAGCCTTCGGCGTAGATATTTTGGAACGCGGAGGACAATGCCTCGCGCACCGCCATCGGCGCCGTGGACTCGCTCGGGATGAGGATCAACTTGCGGGCCTGCCTCTCCGCTTCGAGTTGAGTCAGAGCGAAAACGTCGGGGTCGAGCTTGGCAAGGTTGCCGCGGAAAAGATAGTCTGCCATGGTTTTCTCCTATGTGTCACGCGTATGGCGTGTGAATATGAATTGTCAGGCGATTTGAATTGTAGGACGGTAGGCGGGAAGGGTCAAGTGAGAAATGGAACGATAATCATTTTACATTGTGAGAATATTCTCGATTGCGCTAAGTCATGATTTTTGTTATTATGAAAATGCTTACTTACCGTTGGGCGGAATAGTTTCATATTAGAGGTATTGGCTGTTTATTGTCTGAAAACAGATCTGAATCTATCGCGCTTAATGATTCCAGTGATGGCAGTGATTCGGCATCATTGTGACGGTTGCTTGCATTGCCTGCACACACGGCTGCTGGAAAGTCAGCGGCCAGTCTGGTTATGGTGTGATTGCTGCAATCCCGATCTCTGATGCCGGTCGAAATGGTCGTGTAGATGTTTTCAATTCCCGGTTCATTCGTGATTTGTCCGTAGACCAAACGCGGGTGCAATCCCGCTTTTTCAAGTTTGGGACGGCTCTGTCTGAGGACAGGACATTCCTGAACTTGCCATCCGCAATGCATGAGGAGGCCCAATCTAGCAACTTTACCCGGATCGTCTTCCATTTGTAAGAATAATTCACATGCCAGTTAGCACAGGAGAATATTCAAATGAAACTAAATAGATTTTTTGTCATGATGGTTGTGCTTGCCTTGCTTTTCGCCATGACCTTGTCACCGGCTTCGGCCGCAGGTTCAACGTACGCCAATATCCAGATCCTATCCGTCAATGACTTCCACGGAGCCCTTGACCCAAGCCTGACCAAGCCCAATTCTGCCGATCAGTCTACCTGGTACTACCGGGGCGGAGCAGAATATCTTGCGAATTTCGTAGACGCTGCGGTCGCTACGAATCCCAACACCATCAAGATCTCCGCGGGTGACATGATCGGCGCCACTCCGCTGCTTTCGGCCTTGTTCCACGACGAGCCGACAGTGATGGCATTCAACCAGATGGGTTTTAACTATAGCGCCACCGGCAATCACGAATATGATGAGGGCTGGCACGAACTGCTTCGCATGCAACAGGGTGGTTGTCATCCAGTGGACGATTGTTTCCCCAATGTGCCCGCATTCCCCGGCGCGACATTCAAATATCTGGCTGGCAACGTTGTTCGCATCGATCAAGCCCGGACCCTTTACCCGGCCTATGCTGTTCGCCAGATCGATGGCGTCAGGATCGGCATCATTGGCATCGCCCTTGAATCCACGCCGACCATTGTTGTCCCCTCTGGGGTGGATATGCTGAAGTTTAAGGCCGAGGTCGCCACCATTAACAACTATGTGCAGATACTCAAGAACAAGGCGCGTGTCAAAGCCATTGTGGTCATTTTGCACGATGGTGCGGGAGCGGCACCGAGCTACAACGCCTGTAACGAGTCGGATCCGTTCTTCGCAAATGTTGTGATGAATATCAACCCCGAGGTGGATGTTCTGCTCACCGGCCATACACACAACGCCTTTAATTGCCAGATCACGGTTAATCAAAATTTCGCGCCCATGATCGTGACCGGAGCAGGCTATAACGGCCGCTACCTGACCGACATCGACTTGACCATCTCCAAACTGAACGGCCAGGTGGTCGCTCGCACCGCAAACAATATCCCGGTCGAGACTCCGTATCTGACCGCTGTGCCTGATCCCGAAATGAAGGCCCTGCTCGATCAGTATCGGGTTGCATCGGCCCCGTTGGCGAACCGCATTGTAGGCTCGATCACAGCCGACATCAAACGAGGAGCCAATATGGATGAGTCTGCGTTGGGTGACGTGATCGCCGACGCCCAACTGGCGGCCACCATCGCGCCGGATGCCGGCGCCGCAGTGATCGCCATGACCAACCCGGGCGGCATCCGCACCGACCTGCTTTACAATACGATCAGTGGCGGAGAACTGCCCGGCCAGGTGACTTACGCCGAAGCCTTTGCTGTCCAACCGTTCAGCAACAGCCTGGTGACAATGACGTTGACCGGCGCCCAACTCAAAGCCGTGTTGGAACAGCAGGCAACAGCCGGGTCGGATGGATCCGGCAGGATGCTGCAGATCTCGCACAGCCTGACCTACACGTGGACCATATCAGCGCCTGTTGGCAGCAAGGTGAGTAACATCCAGATCAACGGCGTTGCGGTCGATCCCGCCGCCAGCTACCGCGTCACGATCAACAACTTCCTGGCGGGAGGCGGCGATGGCTTCACCGCGTTCCTGGCCGGTACGGATCTGTTGACCGGCATGATCGACCTCGATGCATTCGTCGAGTACCTGACGGCCAACTCGCCTGTTGCACCCGGACCGCAAAATCGCATCACGAAAATCCCCTAATAGACTTCATCACTAAAAACTCCGGGGCCTCTCATGGCCCCGGAGTTTTTTTATTGCATAAAGATGACTTGCATATTAATGGATTCTTAGCCCGCAAGTGCTTTCCCCACATTCTCTTTACAAACCCTATATTCCCGCTAAATCGCCGTCTTTTATTATTTGCGCAAGGTTGGACGTGGTCCAGCCAAATCACTCACAAGGAGACAACAATGTTGAAAAATAAACTTCCCTTACTGATTGGCGGCTTCCTCGCGGTTTTGGTGGTCGTTGGAGCGATCGGCGCGGGCGTGGCCTACGCAGACGATTCGACGCCTCCCACCCGGACCTTTGACGGGCGCGGCGGACCCCACGAGGGCCGCGGCCTCGGGACGGCTGAACTCGAAGCGGCCGCCGAAGTCCTCGGTATGACGACGGACGAACTCTCGACCGCCCTGCAAAGCGGCAAGACCCTCGAAGAGATCGCCACCGAGCAAGGCGTGGACTTTGCCGACGTGCAGGCCGCCATCCAGGCTGTGCACCGCGAAGAGATGCGCGCCCAGATCGAGCAGGCCGTTGCCGATGGCACAATGACGCAAGACAAGGCTGATTGGCTGCTCGAAGGACTCGACAAGGGCTACCTCGACGGCGGTCCGGGCTTCGGCCTCGGGTTTGGTCACGGTGGCCGCGGCGGACCGGGCGGCCCGAACGGTAACGGCCAGGCTCCGTCTGCCCAGCCGACCAACACAACCAAGTAACGAGATCGAATACTCCAGTGAAAGGAGCCCTATGAAATACGAACGGGTGAGGCGCAATGCCTCACCCGTTTTTGTCATGACTAGTTACGCGGCCCCGGGGCTCCGCCTCCGCCGCCCGGGCGCCCGCCGCCGGGTCCGGATGGACGCGCGCCCAGCGAGTGCTCGAAGCCGTCGAGGCTGGCGCGTCCCTGCGGCATTTGTCCGCGGGCGAACTGTCCCATGATCTCGTTGAACTTGCCGGAGAACTGGCTGAAGTCCAGTGCGCCCGGCCCATCGGCGCGGCCGAAGTTGGCGAAGCCGGCCTGTGCATTGGCGCCCAGTTGTGCGAGGTTCATCAACTCATCGCGCGAGAGTTTGTTATCGCCGAGGGCGTTGCGCGCCGCATCGATGAAGTCGAATCCGCTTTGCAGGGCTGAGAGGCGGTCGGTGGGGATGTTGCTCGGCTGAACCTGTGAGATCTGGTCGAGACGTCCCTGCTGGTCGGAGTGCAGCACTTCGATCATATCCTGCGCCTGATTTTTCACATCCTGCGCCTTGGTCTGCGCGGTCTGCGCGGCGGTCTCGAGCTGGTCGATGGTGCTCTGCGCGAGTTCGAGTCCCTGTGCCAGCGTGGTGCTGATCTCCTGCAGCGATTGGTCAATGGAACTGAGCGTGTCGTTCATCTGGCTGAGTTCCGATTCAATGGCGTTCATTTCAACGATCATCTGTGTGGCAAGCTCGGAGTACAGCTGGTAATACTCATACATCAATTCTTCGGCATATTCCACATAGTAATCGGCGTAGTAATAATATTCGTACACGTAGGCCACTTCTTCGGTCGTGACCGAGTCATCGTAAGTGGTGCTGGTGACGGCGGTGGTGGTGGCTTCGGTGGCTGCCACGGCTTCGGCCACGGCTTGATCGATCAATGCGGCCAGTTCCTCTTCGGTCAGGTTGACGTATTCCACCGTGGGGCCGGGGGTGGGCGTGGCGGGCATGGCCGTGAGCACAGCCGAGTTGACGGTGGCCTGCGCCAGCGCCTGCGACTGTTGCGTACCAGCCACGGCGGTGTTGATGGCTTCCTGGTCGCTGACAGCCGGGGCGCCGCCGGTGGAACAGGCCAGCATGGCGAGCGCCAGCATGAGCGAGGCAAGAACGATGGGGAAATTGCGTTTCATGTTGTATCTCCTGTGGTTATGGTTTGAAATCGTATGGAGAGCAGTCTGAAGCCTGCACCCCGATATTCCAACTACTCGTGGTTTCGTTTCTCGACCACCACCTGCACGCCGTTCCTGGGGCGCAGGGTGATGCTTGGTTTGGGTGTGGCGGCCTGCCCATACACCGCGCGCACATTCCAACGGCGGGCGGTGAGCGCCAGCACGATAATGGCTTCGGTCCATGCAAAGGTTTCGCCGATGCACACGCGGCTCCCGCCGCCAAACGGGAAGAACGCAAAGCGCGGGATCGATCTTTCGCTGACGTAATCCCAGCGCTCGGGGTGGAACTCGTCCGCGTCGGCGTAGTAGCGCGGGTCGTGGTGCATGACCCACTGACTGATCAATATCAACGAACCGGCCGGGATGAACGTGCCGCCGATCTCGCAATCTTTTACCGCGCGTCTTCCCATCGCCCAGGCGGGCGGACGCAGTCGCAGGGTTTCCTTCACCACCGCGCGCGCGAACGGCAGGCTGCTGATGTCTTCGGCGGCCGGCATGCGGTCGCCGAGCACACGGTCTGCTTCGGCCTGCAGGGTGCGTTGCACTTCAGGATGGTTTGCCAGCAGGTCCCAGGCCCAGGCCAGCAGGAGAGCGGTGGTTTCGTGGCCGGCCAGCATAAAGGTCAACGCGTGCGAGCGGATCTGCTCGTCGCTGAATTGCACATGCGGGTTTTCGCGCAAGAGTTGGATGAGCGCCTTCTGTGCCTGCCCCGAAGAGGGGTTGGCGACGAGCGCTTCGGTGATGGCCGCAAGGTCGCGGCTGGCGCGCCGGAAGGTGGGGAAGAGGTTCTTGGTCCCGGCCGGGAGGGGCAGCATGCTCAGCGGGAAGAGCCGCACCAGCGTCCGCATGGAAGCGCTGACCCGCTCGCCGGCGCCCTCGGGGACATGTCCAAAGAACGAGCGCAGGGCCACGTCGAGAGTGAGTCGCATCATCGCCTCGGACATGTCCATCTGGCGTCCGCTCTGCCACGCGGAGATGTGGCGTTGGGCGCTGGCGGCCATGGTCGGCGAGTAGGATTCGATGGTGTGGTGATGGAAGGACGGCTGGAGCGCGCGGCGTTGTTCGAGATGGGCATCGCCTTCGCTGGTGAGCAGGCCTTCGCCCAATACCAAGCGGGCGCGCTGCAAGGCCGGGCCTTTCACGAAATTGCCCTGCTGTTTCACCAAAACCTGCTCGATGAAATCGGGATGGTTGAGCAGAAAGATCTCATGGCGGCGCGTGTGCACGTGAGCGATATCACCGTTCTCGCGCGCGAGGTTGGTGAGCGCATCGAGCGGGTTGACGAACATGTCCCAAAGAAATTTTCTGCCTGAGATCGATTTCGAACCGGGGATGGTGAGTAGCGTTGTGTGCATGGCTGCCTTTCCTGTTTCTCGAAGGTAGCCATAGGATATCGGTTTCGCTCCCCCGTGTCTCCCCGCGTTGGCGGGGGAATGTGCCCCCTCTTTCGTGGGTGGGGCAATAAAAAAACCACGGAGACACAAAGACACAGAGAATTTTAACTCCGTGACTCCATGCCTCCGTGGTTCAGATTGGATTGTTCAATTTACTTGACACACAACAAGCCCTACAATTCCTCCACGTTCACCAACCCATAGCGCACGGCCATCAGCGCGGCCTGCGTACGATCGCTCACGCCCAATTTCGCCAGCAGGTCGCTGACGTAGCCCTTCACGGTCATTTCGGTCAGGTTGAGGGCGAGGGCGATCTCCTTGTTGCTCATGCCGCGCCCGATCAATTTCAAGATATCGCGCTCGCGTTCGGTGAGCGACTCGAACGGGTCTTCGGGCAGAGGCGCGCGCGCCATCAGTTTGCGGGCAATATCGGGATGCAGTTGCGGGCGTCCCTTCGCCGCGCCGCGGATGGCCTCCACCAACTCGTCGCCGCCCATTTCTTTTAATAGAAAGCCGCTCGCCCCTGCGCGCAATGCCGCGAAGATATGCGCGTCATCGGTGAACGAGGTCAAAATCAAAACGGGCAGGTCGGGGAATTCGGCGCGCACCAGTTTCAACGTGGACACACCGTCCTGCTTCGGCATTTGCAGGTCGAGCAGAACCACATCTGGATTGTGTTTCTCGATCAGCGCCAACACGTCCGCGCCATCGGCGGCTTCATCCACTACTTGCATATCCTTCTCGGCATCGATCGTCATCCGCAATCCGCGGCGCACGATCTGATGGTCATCGGCAATGAGGATTTTCAACATGGTGTTATCACGGGTGAGATCATTTCGGCAATGGCATGGAGAATGAAAGGATTGTACCCCGCCCCGCGACAGAATCCACTTTAAGTTCGCCGCCCAACGCCAGCACACGTTCACGCATGCCGCGCAAGCCGTAATGACCGGCAGGGGCGTCGGTCACATCGAAGCCTGTCCCATCGTCCTCGATGCGGACGTGCAGACTCGCGTCCCTCGCCAGCGAGACTTTGGCCGCGCGGCTCCCGCTGTGCTTGACGATATTCTGCAGCGCCTCACGGATGACCCACAACGCCGCCTCCGCGATGCTGGACGGAATGACCAACTCCTCCTCCGCCTCCACACGGACGCTGAGGAGGGGCCCGCCCTCCGGTCCGGCACGTCGGGCCAGCGCCTCACACTGACCCTGAACGGCCTCCGTCAAATTAAGCGTTTCCTCCGCGGAAGTCTTCCGCAGTTGATCGAGCATCAGGCGCATCTCGCGCAGAATGTCGCTGGCAAGACCCTCCAACTCCGCGAGTTGACTCTTGAACGTCTCGGGTGCCGAGGCTTTCAGTCCGCGTGCCATCAGGTGCAGGCCGAAGATGCTTTGCGTCACCGAGTCGTGCAAGTCGCGGGCAATGCGCTGACGTTCCTCGTACGCCGCAAGTGATTGACGATCCGAGAGATTTTGCGCGGTCTGTTCTTTCACGCGCCCTTCGAGGTTTTGGTTCAATTCGTAGAGTGTTTCATAGGCGTTGGCATAGGCCAGCGCGAACGCAGCCTGATTCGCCAGCGACTGCAGGCGGGCGCTCTCGTCCGAATCGAATTGCGGACCGTCGCGGCGCGGTCCCAGCCAGTAGCCGCCGAGACCGATTCCCCCGGCGGTGAGCGGAGAATGCCAAACCGGAGCAGAAAGGCCGGAGGGCGGCACATCCGGCTCGGGGTGGAGTCGAAGCGAGCCCCATTCTGCGCCGATCTGTTCGGGGAAAGATTCGGTCAGCAGGTGGATGATCTGGTCGCGGCGGTTGGCGCGTGCGAGCGAGGTCTGCGCGGCTTGAACGGCGGCTTGGAATCTGAGCCGATCGGGGTAGAGCAGTTTGTCGAGCCAGTTCTGGATGAGTCGGCGCGACGGCTCGAAGAGGATGGCGGCGACGATCAAACTCACCAACGGTGCAAGCGGCCGCGAGGTCAGGGAAGAGGCGAACAGTTCGGTCAGCGCAGTGGTGATGGCAAGGTAGAGGGTCAGCAGTGCGATGGAAACGGCGCCATAGGCGAGGGTCCGCCGCAGGATGCGGTCGATGCCGAAAAGATCATGCCGCAGAACGGCATAAGCAATGCCCGCGGGGACAAAGAGTTGGAAGGCGAGGATCACGTCATAGGGCAGGATGGCGGTTCCGAGCGCGATGGTAAGCGGACGCAGCCAGAGGGGAAGTTCCGCGATGAAGACGCTGAAGAGCACGATGCGCGACTGTTGGGCGAAGCGCGCGTTTTCGGGGCGAGTATCGCGTGTGACGGTGAGCAGGTTCCAAAGGAAGAAGCCGATCACAAAAGTGACCCAGCCAAAGAGGGTGACCAGCATGCCGATGCGCGACCATGCTGAGTTGGAGAAGAGGAACAGGGTCGTTGCGACAGCAGAGAATGTGTAGGCGGCCGCAAGTCTGCGCGCAGAGAGGTAGCCGTTGCGCCGCGGAAAGAATGAAGCGATATGGATCGCCATCGGGAGCAGGATGGCGGCATTGGCGATCTTCAATAAAAGGAAGGGCCGCACCAGTTCATAGGTGCGCGGCCCCGGCCGCAGCGCCGGCAGGTCGTTGAATTCAAAGGGGATGGAGATGAAGAAGGCGAAAACGATGGCGAAGCAGGCGACCAATGCATGGTCAGCGGAGGGGCGGACGAGTGCGGGGAGCAGGCCGGTCAGCAGGATGAGCACCGAGACGATCATCGAGAAGAGCGTCATCTCGTCGCTGGCGGTCCCGCCGCTGGCGCGCGCCGCCCAGCCTAAAGCCAGCAACTGCAAGGCGAGCATTCCCAGAATGGGGAGGAAGGAGGCGGCATACTTCTTCATACTCTTGATTGTAGAGGCGAGGCGGGGATGGGTCAAGAAAAAATCCCCGCCGGAGCGGGGATTTTGTGGGCGCTGATCGCGCAGCACTCGCAGCCCATTCTTGTGGCTATAACTAAAAATCCCCACCTGAAGTGGGGATTTTGTGGGCGCTGAGGGACTCGAACCCCCGACCACCTCGGTGTAAACGAGGTGCTCTAACCAACTGAGCTAAGCGCCCGTGAGACGCATTATACGGGCAAGGTGACAGGTTGGCAAGTTGGAGGATGCGCGTTACACTTATCACGAACGTTCCACGTTCCACCCTCAACGGCATTGGAGCATCAAATGCGTTTCGTTCGCTTTCAACACAATGGGGACGCGCCGCGTTTTGGCTGGCTGCACGAAGATCAGGTTGGCGAGATCCAAGGGGACTTGTTCGGCTCCTATCGAAGAAAGAAAACCACCATCCCGCTCAAGGACGTCCGCCTGCTGGCTCCCACCGTCCCAAGCAAGATCGTCTGTGTGGGACGTAATTACGTAGACCACGCCAAGGAACTCGGCAACGAGGTCCCGAAGGTGCCGCTGATCTTCCTCAAGCCCGCCTCCTCGGTCATCGCGGACGGGGAAGCGGTTGTCCTGCCTCCCCAATCGACTCAGGTGGAGCATGAGGGTGAACTGGTGGCGGTCATTGGCAAACGTGGACGCAACATCACCGCCGAATCGGCCAAGGACTACATTCTGGGTTACACCATCGGCAACGATGTCACCGCCCGCGACTTGCAAAAGACCGACGGCCAGTGGACGCGTGCCAAAGGCTTCGACACCTTCTGTCCCTTCGGCCCGTGGATCGACACGGACTTCGATCCCTCCGATGCGCTCATCACCTGCCGTGTGAACGGCCAGATGCGGCAAATGGCCTCCAGCCGCGATATGGTTTTCAATATCGGCGTGTTGCTTGCTTACATTTCATCCGTAATGACGCTCGAGCCCGGAGATTTGGTTTTCACCGGCACCCCGGCTGGGGTCGGCGCGCTCAAGGCCGGCGATGTGGTTGAAGTGGAGATCGATGGATTGGGTGTGTTGAAAAACCCGGTCAAGGCTGAGTAAAGTTTGTTTGCAGGCCGGTTGGCTGCGGCCTGCATCCTTCTCTGTGCCGGAACAATCTGACATCTGGCTTCGTCGTAAGGGGTATCAACGGCTGTTTTCACTTATCCGCAGCAAGTCGTTATATACCCATGTCAGGAAAAGAACCATGTTGCGTATGTTGTTGAGAAAATATGGTCTGTTCAATTCGGTGGTATGTTTTACCGTTCTGTCCACCCTGCTTTCTGTCGGTATTACCTCCTTGATGAACCGTCTTCTGGGGGATGAAACGGATTGGGGCTGGCCCATCTCGGTGATCGTGCCAGCGGTGGTGACCCCGATTTTTACCCTCCATTCGTTCGGTTTGCTGCGCAACCTCGATGAGGCTGAACAAAGATTGCTTACATTGTCGAGCGTCGATGAATTGACAGGCGTATATAACCGCCGGTATTTTATCGAGTATGCTGAAAATGAAATGCGGCGTGTACGGCGTTATGGGGGACACTTTGCGATCGCCATCCTGGACTTCGATAATTTCAAGACGATCAATGATACATATGGGCATCTGGCCGGAGACCTGGCCTTGAAGATGGCCTGTCAGGTCATCCGTGATTCGGTCCGGGATGTTGATGTATTTGCCCGCTACGGAGGAGATGAATTCATCATCCTGCTGCCCAATACAGACCATGTACATGCCAGGGAATGTCTCGAACGGATCCTTGCCGCGTTGAAGGAAACGGTAGTGAGCTTTGGTGGAAACGATATAAAACTCAAGATCAGCATCGGCATCGGGGCCTTCCGCCAATCGGTCGTCTCCTTTGACGATATCCTGGCTCGTGCAGATAAAGCCCTCTACCGCGCAAAGAAACTCGGGGGAAATCGTGTCGTGGAGGCGGAATATACGACGCCGCGCCTGCGATCGTCTTCATCTTGACACATCCCCGTTTTTGCAGATAATTCAAGGCAACAGGCGAGCCAATCAAAGGCAATGACAGAGGAAAGTAGGCTGGCGGACTCCGCCAGAGAGGCGCACCCAAGCTGAAACGTGCGCTCGGTCGAACCCAGTCGAAGTTCCCTCTCGAGCCGTTCGGG
>CAYNQA010000077.1:0-11054 GCA_964399225.1 uncultured Anaerolineaceae bacterium | reverse complement strand
AGCACACTCAAGATGAGGCCGTAAAGCAGGCCGTGCTGTATCAATAAACCAAAATCCATGAGAAGGAGCTCCAGGTTATAAAGTTACTGCCCTGTATTCAAGGGCAGTAAGCTTACATCTCCGTTCGAGTTATTCGAACTCTTCCTTACGCAAAGCGGGGAAGAGCAAGACCTCGCGAATCGAATGCTTATCGAGCAACAGCATGGTCAGGCGGTCCACGCCCATGCCGAAGCCGCCGTTGGGAGGCATGCCATAGCGCATGGCGCGCAGGTAATCTTCGTCCAGGGGATGTTTTTCTTCGTCGTCGGCGGCATAGTCGCGTCCCATCTCAAGGAAGCGGGCTTCCTGGTCGAGCGGGTCATTCAGTTCTGTGAAAGCATTGCACAACTCGAAACCGGCCACGTAGCCTTCAAAGCGTTCCACGGTCATGGCATCACCGGGCATGGACTTGGCCAGCGGAGAGATGTCGCGCGGGTAGTTGTAGAGGAAGGTCGGTTGGATGAGAGTCGGCTCGAGAAACTCGCTGACGAGGAAATCGATCATCTTTCCGCGCGTGGCTTTGGGATCGGGGGTCTTTTCAGGATGTTTGGCGCGGATGGCCTGGAACAATTCTGTTGCCGTCTTGTGCGCAGCAATATCCACACCGCTGGTATCGAGAATACCCTGGCGCATTTCGAGCCGTCGCCAGGGGGGGGTGAGGTCCAGTTCGTGCTCCTTGTAGCGAATCTTCATGGCGCCGAGAACCTTCTGCGCCGTATAGGAGACCATTTGCTCCGTCAATTCCATCACTTGCAGGTAATCGGCGTATGCCCAATAGAATTCCAGTTGGGTGAACTCTGGGTTGTGTTTGAACGAAACGCCTTCGTTGCGAAAGTCGCGTCCGATCTCATACACTTTTTCGAGGTTGCCAACCAGCAGGCGTTTGAGATACAACTCGAAGGAGATGCGCAGGTACATATCCTGTTCGAGCTCGTTGTGATGAGTCACGAAGGGGCGTGCGGCCGCGCCACCGTAGAGCGGTTGGAGGATGGGAGTCTCAACTTCGAGGAAGCCCTTGTCATCGAGAAATTCACGCAGAGACTTGATGATGGCGGCGCGCTTGCGGAAAGTGTCGCGGACGTCGGTGTTGACTGCAAGGTCCGCGTAGCGCTGGCGGGCACGCAGTTCGGGATCGTCCAGGGTGGCGTAACGGACAACGGTGCCATCGTCCTGCGTTACATCCTTATCGGCGGGCAAAGGCGTGACCGATTTGGCAAGCATCTTGAGGTCCGAAACCAACAGCGAGACCTCGCCAGCCTTGGTGCGCATCATCGTACCGCCAGCCTGAATAAAGTCGCCGAGATCGAACATTTTGTTGAAAAAATCGAGACGGTCACCCAACTCATTCACACGCATGAAGAGCTGGATCTTGCCGTCCCCGTCTTCGATGTGCGCAAAGGTCAGCTTGCCCTTGGGGCGGGAGGAACGAATGCGTCCGGCAAGGGTGACTTGAACCTCACGGCCTTCTTTCTCCGCCGCTTCGAATTCAGCAATGGCCTGGGCACTGGTATGTGTGCGAGTGGCGCGGGTGGGATAGGGCTCCACGCCCTCAGCACGCAACTCATCCAATTTTTGGAGACGGATCTTTTCAAGAGAAGTATATTCTGGCATGACGACGGACCTTTCCGGATATATCCCCCCGTTCCTTCCTCTATCAGCGCGTTTGAAGCGCAGCCCTGCAAGAGGATATTGGAAGGGCGGGATGGGCAGAAAAAAGCCCCGCGCAAACGCGTTGCGCGGGGCTGCGATTCACGAAGCCCCTGTTACTTGACTTTGACGATCTTTACTTTGAAATGGCCACCGGGCGCGTCCACGTGGACGGTCTCGCCGGCCTTGTGGCCGAGAATGGCTTTACCGATGGGAGACTCGTTCGAGATCTTGCCATCGCGGGGGTTGGCTTCCGCCGCACCCACGATGGTGAACGTCTCGACCGGGTTGCCTTCCTCATGGATGGTTACAGTTGCGCCGACCTGGATCACGTCAGATTTCTCGTTCTCCTCGATCACGCGCGCGGTCGCCAGGATCATTTCCACTTCCTGGATGCGGCCTTCGACAAAGGCCTGCTCGTTCTTGGCAGCCTCGTATTCGGCATTTTCGATCAGTTCGCCGCCCTCCATGGCCTCATGGAGACGATTGGCAACCTCCTGGCGCTTAACGGTGCGCAGGTGCTCAAGCTCTTCCTGAAGTTTCTGGAAGCCTTCTTTTGTCAGGAACGTAGTAGGCATGGGATTCCCTAAGATAGAAATTTGCATCTCCGAAGAGATGCAGGTAAACGGCCCGCTTGGGGGCCAAAAGCGCGGATACTATATCACGATTCCAAGGCGCAAGCAAGGAGAGATTACAAAACGGTCTTGTCTAAACAAGAACAGGCCTCTCCCCTATCAAATAAGAGGCACTACTGCCCTTGCACTGCCTTGATAACCGCCTCCCTGAAAGCCCTGCCCGCGGAATTCTCTTCGAGGCCAATGAAAGCGCTGCCCGGGTCGTTGGTGTCGGTGTAAAGCCCGTTTACATTGAGGCCGGTGTC
Organism: uncultured Anaerolineaceae bacterium; assembly: GCA_964399225.1. Taxonomy (GTDB): domain Bacteria; phylum Chloroflexota; class Anaerolineae; order Anaerolineales; family Villigracilaceae; genus Denitrolinea. The sequence goes on along the minus strand of CAYNQA010000077.1, from coordinate 8,488 downwards.
GGCGACGAACTTGGCAAAGCTGGATTGGGCGTAATCTTGCACCGTGATCTGTCCCAGCCGGGCGGAGAGGACTCCGATGGAGGCGCTGTCGGTTCCGCTAGCCCAGACCAGCCATCCCGTGGTGAGAACCGCGCCGGTGTAGATGGTTTCCGCCTTGCCGAAAAGTCCCTTTTTGGCTTTGACAGAGGTGGTTTCAATGCACATGCTCGCCTTGGCAAGAATATCCCCGAGGTTGTACTTTTCCACGTGCGCACGAATGGCAGCCGACAGGTCCGGGCGCATTGATTCGAGGGTGCATTCTCGGGTGGTGCGGGTGTAGTCTCCCATGGCGGTTTCCTTCGGAAATGAAAGGGATTCGGAGACCGTATCGGTCTCCGAATCCCTTGGCAACGACGGTTCAGTCCCCGTGGCTGAGGTAGGCTTCCATCATCAGCAAGTTCTTCTCGCCGGCTTGCTGCACGATCTGGAGGTAGGTCTCCATGGAGGAAACTTCCTCCACCTGTTCGGCCACGAACCATTGCAGGAAGTTGTTGGATGCGTGATCCTTCTCCTGAATGGCAAGGTTGACCATGGCATACACCTGGGCGGTCACTTCTTTTTCCCAAGCCACGGCCATCTTGAAGGCTTCCTCGGCCGATTTGATATCGTACTTCGGCGCGGGGATGGCAGGGATATTCACCGGAGCGCCGACCTCATTCAGGTAGTGGAAGAATTTCATGGCATGCTCACGTTCTTCCTCGGCCTGTTTTTCGAACAATTTCGCCAGTTTCTTCAGGGCCATTCCCTCAAAATAGACGGCGATCTGGAGATACTGGTTCGATGCGCCCAATTCATTGCCGATCTGGGCGTTCATCAGGTCACTCATGGGTTTGCTGATCTGCATGTGGATCTCCTTTCTGTATGTATTCTAGCACGATTAGATGTCTGCCGCGCGCAGGAATACGTTCAACAACTTTATCGAGTTTTCCACGTCGCGTATATCGAGCATTTCAGAAGGCGAATGCAGGTTCCGAAGCGGGATGCAGATGCCGCTGGCGCGCGCGCCCATGCCGGTGATCTGGATGGCCCGCGCGTCTGTGCTGATTCCCTCTGCAACTTCGCGCTGAAGCGGGATACGATTCTTCCCCGCCAGCCGCGTCAAGCCCTCGACGAGGGACGGGTCGGCCACCATCAGGCTGTCTTTCACCTTCACGGCCGGTCCTGCCCCCAAGCGGATCAAATTGCGGTCGGGCCCCTGCGGCTGGTCGTGCGCCGTGGTGACGTCAATGGCCAGGCCGATCTCCGGCTCGAGACCATACGCGGCCGGACCTGCGCCACGCACACCGACCTCTTCCTGCACCGTGAAAACGAAGTAGACCTCATGCGGGCTGGATTTCAATGTCCGCAGGGTTTCGATCAGAATGGCCACACCGACACGGTCATCGAAAGCTTTGGAAACAAGCCGGCTGCCCATTTCGGCAAAGCCGCTATCGAACACGGCCACATCCCCCACTTTGACGGGCACATCCTTTGCCGAGGTTGCGCCGGTATCCACAAAGAATTTCTCCATCGCGGGCATGCGCTCGTTCTGATGGGACGGATGCTCAAGGCCGATCACACCGCGCACGCCGTTCAAGAATTGCACCCGCGTGCCAACGCGCCGGGCAGGTTGAAAACCGCCGAGTGCGGTAAAGCGGGCAAAGCCGTTCGCATCCACGTGCGAGACCATCAGGCCGATCTCGTCGAGGTGGGCCGCCAGCATGATGCGCTTCCCGTTCTTGGCCGCCTTGCCCTTGCGGACGATGAGGTTGCCCAACGCATCCACGCGGACCTCGTCTGCGTGCGGCTTGACCAGATTCTGGACGACCTCGCGGATCGCGTTTTCATGGCCGGAGGGAGAAACAATTTCAGTTAGAGTTTTGAGGAGTGGTTTCATGGTTTGTTTGGTAGGTTGATCGTGATTTGATTATGTGGGTGATGTTTGCTTATTGAAGAGGAACTTCCTGACCGACATTGAAGACCTGCTTGCCATTCCGCGTAAAGCTTGTGACCGTTTGATGGCCATGTACTTTCCAGCCGCCGCCGAGTGTGCCGATCAGGGCGGTTTCTTCATCGATACCGAGCATCGTCTCGCCGTCCTTCAAGCGTTTGGCCAGCAGACTGATAAAAGGCTTCCAAAGACCGGGGATGGCATCGAAATGCGGAATGATGAACTCCGAAGGGACCATGCCAAACGCTTCGAGCGTGCCAAATCCGGCGCGGCGGAAGTCGGGCATGCCGCCAGCCAGGATCATCGCACCAGCCGAACAGCCGGCAAAAGCGGCACCGCGTGCCCAGGCTTTCTGCGCGGCAGCCCAGGCGCGGCTTCCGTTCATCGTCTGGTAGAGATGGTTCGGATTTCCGCCGGAAAAGTAGATCAAGTCGGCGGCTTCGAGGGCAGGCTCGTGGCGTGGATCGTTTGCCGATTCACGGTCAATGATCGGAAGCGGGGTCACCTCCGCACCGAGACGGTGGAAATGCTCCACGCCAAGGCGGTTCCAACGTCCCCACGAAACTTCGCCCTCCAGCCCCGCGGCCGTGGGCAGACAAACCACGCGGGGAGCGCGTCCATGCGCGCCACAATTGGCGAGCAGATACTTATCCACTTCATCCATCACGGGAAGATATTCACCAGAACCGAGCAGGGCAATGAGACCGTTCATAAAACCTCTAAAAAGAATTCGTCAGCGTTTCAAAACAGAGCGTGTCATGTTGCTCAAACCGGCATGCAGCAGACGCAGGGTGTTCTGCCAATCTTCCACGCGGCAGAGGCCGACGGGCGTGTGGGCGTATCGTCCGGGCACCGAGATGGAGAGGGACGGGATACCGGCCAATTGCTGGTGCATCGCGCCGGCATCGGTGCCGCCGCCACCGGGCTGGCGGATCTGGTATGGAATGCGGGCTTTCTGCGCAGTCTGTTCAAAGTGGCGCACCAGACGCGCATCATCGATCATGGAGGCATTGGCCACATAGATCGCAGGACCTATTCCCAGGCGGCTGTTGTAGGTCACATTTTCGCCTTTGGGGTTGGGCAGGTCGCGCGCGGGAGTCGAATCCACAGCGATGGCAATATCGGGAGCCAGGGCATGAGCGGCCGCGCCGGCCCCGCGCAAGCCGACCTCTTCCTGCACCGTGAAGGCCAGCAAGAGATCAATGTTCTTCGGCGCATGCTTCAGTAACTCGATCAAGGTGGCCACGCCAATACGGTCATCAATGGCTTTGGCAAAGATCGAATTTCCCGTACGGCGGAAGCGCGTGGCGTACGCGGCAAAATCACCCACGCGGATCTCTGCGCCGGCCGTGCCCACGTCGAGGCGCAGGTGTTCGAGCTTGACCTTGCGCTTCAGATCATCATCCTCCAAAAAGTGGATCGGCTCGATGCCAATGACGGCGGGGATATGCTTCCTGCCGATGAACACCCTCTTCCCCACCGCCGCAGACTCGTCCACGCCTCCGACTGCCTCGAAGCGGTAATAGCCATCGCGGGCTTCTTCCACCACCATGAAGCCGATCTCGTCCATGTGCGAGGCGAGCAAGACCTTGAGAGCGTTGCGGGATGTGCCCCGCCTGGTGACGAGGACGTTGCCCATCGCATCCACGCGGACATCGTCCGCATGCGGCGTGACTTGCTCGAGGACGATCTTGCGCACTTCGCCTTCATCGCCAGAGACGGCGCAGGCATTGCAGAGACGCTCGAGGAGCTTGATCTGGGGGGAGGAGATGGTGAGAGGGGCCATTGGTTTTTTGTTATCAGTGTTTGGTTATTAATGATTAATGCGGCGGATCGTGTTGGTCTTTCGATCTCTTCCTACTGATCATCCGGGATCAAAACCACAAAACCGCCTTCCGGAAATTCGGCGAGGACTTTGTAGGAGCGCAGCATGGGGATACTGATGCGTTTGAGCCAGGCGTTGTTTTCTTCGCTGAAGGCAGAATCGGTTTCGCGGAGCTGGCCGGGCGGGATGGGCGCGATGATGAGGGCGTATTTGTGGGCAGCCACGTCGGCGCGGAATTGATCGATCATGGGGCGGTAGTTGGTGATTGCATATTCCATCAGGTCGATATTTTCGTATTCGGGGACAAGGGGCACGCCGGTGATGAGACCATACGTCAGCAGGTGACGCTGGGTGATGAAGAGCACAGAGCCGCCGTCGGCGACGGTTTCGTCCACGAGGTGCTGTAACTCCGCGAGAGTTTTTTCGTGGCGGGTAGTTGAGGGCAGTGCAGGCATGATCGCGTTGGAAGTGAAGACCGTCACAGCGAGGACGGCGAGGGAAAGAGCGAGCGGGGACACGAGAGTCGGCGAAGGCGAAGCCGCCGTCCCTTCGGGGGTGAAGCGATCAAAGAGGAAGTAGAGGCTCACGGTCAGGTAGAGAACAGCGAAGCCGTCTAAATTATGGAGGTTATTCCCTCCCCCGATCTTGGCGCTGACGATGATTCCGCCCGCGAGCAGGACGAAGAGCATGGAGCCGAGCCCGAACAGGCGGATGGGGTGCCAGCGTTGCGGGCGGAGATGCGCAACGATAAACAGGAAGAGGGGCGTTGCCATCAGCAACCCGGAGGGCAGGATGCCCAAGGCATTCAGGGAACTCGGGAAGAGACGATACCAGAGCAGATCTTGAATGAAGGATGCATTGAACATGGCCGGGTCGATGTGCGAGAGGTCCATGTACCACTGGCGTGCAGCGTAAGCTGTGACGAGGCCAACGACTGTGTAGAGCGCAGGCGGGACGAGGTAACGAATGAGAGCTTTGTTGACGGGGACTTCGAGCAGGTAGAGCGCAATGGCCAGCATGGCCGGGATGGGAAGCCAGTTGATGCGGCTGATGCCCGCCCAAAACGAGGCAACGAGCAGGGCGATCAGCGATCGAACGGGCTTGCGTGAATCATAGAACGCCAGCACAGGCATGGCTGCGGGAAGCAAGTAAAAGTAGACGGGGCCTTGCAGGAGGAAGAGCGTGCCCCACAGGAAGATGGCCAGCCAAAGCGTGCGGTTGTGTCTGGCGAGGGTGAGTCGGCGCAACAACAACCAAATCGTGACGGCGGGCATCAGGAAGCGCAGGATAAATTCCCAGATGCGTTGCAGGGCGAGGGAAGGATTGGGCAACAACAACGGCACCGCTTCCACCACGTAGCGGCTGAGGTCTTGATAGAACGGCGGGAGCGACATGCCGTAGTAGCGCTCGGAGAGCAACAGCGAGGCGTGATAATAGCGCGTCGCTTCCGACCAGCCGATGGAGAACACGGTCGGGGCGAGCATGAAGAGATAGGATGTGAGGTTGTAGAGGGCAGTGAAAAGAATGAGGGAGAGCAGGTAAGTGGTAATTTGAGATCGGAGATCGGGGTGGTTATTTCCGTTCGGCGCAGGGGTGCGGGTTAGAAGATTGGATTTAGGAATGAGGAATGAGGATGCAAGCAGGCTTGTGAGCCAGAGGATGAGGAAACGCGCAGCCGTGGATTCAAAAGAGGCGCGCCACGGGCCGAGAAAGAGGGTCAGCATGATTGCGGCGGCGGCGAGGAATCCGATCATGCCGATACGTGAAGTCAGTTGTGAGGCGCGGGAGAGAAATGTTGCGAAGGGCGCCAATGTTTCTTCGGTGAGGCGCCAGGCTGCGAAGAGCATGGCAAGTGCAAATGCCCCAAGAGTAAGGACAAGCAGGGTGCGGCGCCAGAAAACGAAGAGCACACCGTCTGTGCCGAGTTCGAGCGCAAGGGCAAAGACCAGCAAGGAGGTGATGACCAACACGAAACGCGCAAACCAGAGATTCGTCCCCGCAGCGAGGCGGGCACGCACCAGGTCAAGCGGCTCAGTCATCCCAGGTCACCTGATCGATAAAACCGCGTTCCAGCATGGCCGCAAACTCGGCGAGCAATTTGCCAACCCGTTCAATATCGGAGAGAGACACAACCTCGACCGGCGTGTGCATGTAGCGCAGCGGGATGCTGATGATGGCGGTTGGAATTCCGGCACGGGTCAGTTGAATGCGGTCGGTCTCCGTGAACGAATCTTCGGGCATGGCTTCGATGGCAAAGGGCATCTCCAACCCGGCGGCCAGGTTTTGGAGCATGTTCCGCAAGTAGGGATGACAGGTAGGCCCAACGCCAATGGTCGGACCGCCGCCGAGCGGGAAAGTCTCATATTTTTTGCCGCTGCCATCTTCGCCGAAGGTCACATCCACGATGACGGCGAGATCGGGACGCAGGCCATATGCGGAAGTGGCACCGCCGGCGTACGTGATCTCTTCTTGCACAGTGGCGGCGAACCACACATCCCAGGCGTGGCGTGTGAGTTGCAGTTCTTCGAGGGCGATCGTCAGCGCGGCAACCGAAGCGCGGTTATCGAGCGAATGGCCGCTGATGGTATCGCCGCGTAGTTCAAGCGGGTCGGTGCCGAAGGAGACAAGGTCGCCGGGCTGGACGAGTTGAGCCAGGCGCTTGGCAGGCAGGCCGACGTCTACACGCAGGTCTTCGAAGGAGGCGGCTTCTTTGGGATTGGCGCGAAACGAAACAGGCAACGGGACAACGACTCCCGGTAGAGGCTGGCGTCCATGCACAATCACGCTTTGGCTGGGAAGGATGCGCGGGTCCACGCTGCCGACCGGGGTAAGGGTGAGGAACTCCCCCTCCAGGCCGGCTACCATCATGCCGATGGCGTCCATGTGCGCCGAGATGAGCAGTTTGGGCCGCGGCGGGTACCCGTCACCGGCGGAGAGCGCATGGATCGAACCGAGGCGCGTACGTTGGGTCTCATCGGCGATGGACTTCCAATGTGATTCGATCAGGCCGGCAACGGGAGATTCGTGTCCGCTCAGGCCTGCAACGGAAAGCAGGGATTTCAGAAATGGGGTGATGTTGGCCATGGAAGGCTAAGGGGAGGGTGTGGTGGGAGTGGGTGTCGGCGAGGCTGTGGGCGAAGGTGTGGCTGTGGCGGTTGCCGTATTCGTTGCTGTCGCGGTGGGAGAGGCAGTCGGCGAAGCGGTCAGTGTGTTGGTGGGCGACGGGGTGAACGTAAACGTGGGGGTCGGTGTGAAGGTAAGGGTGGCTGTAAAGGTTGAGGTGACTGTCCACGTGGCGGTGGGCGTATGCGTGATCGTGGGAGGCAGGAACGGGGTTGGGCTGATCGTGGCAGAAGGCGTGATGACCGGGAAGAGGGTCAGCGTCAAATCGAAGGGAGGCACGCTGGGCGTGAAGGTGGGTGAAAACGCTTCGGGGGTGAACGTCTCGGTCTGGGCTACGGGAGAGGGGGTCGGCGTTAGCGAGCCGCGATCTGGGGCGGCGGCAAGCATGATCCAACCCAGGCAGTAGCAGGGGATGGTGAGCAGGATGGCCCACGTCAGGATCATTCTTCGGCGGGAACGGATCTCGGCAACGCTTTCCATGCTTTCCATGCGCGTGATGATAACATGATTTCAGTGTCGAAGTGTCAGGTGATGAGGTGTCAGGTATCAGGTGTCAGGTGTCGGGGTGTAGGTGTACTTGTGTACGTGTCTACAATGGTAAAAGGTATAATCCAAACAATGATCCCGCTTAAACTTCGCATCGCTGGTTTTCTTTCGTATCAGGACCCGGTCGAGTTGGATTTCAACTCGTTCGACCTGGCCTGTATCTCCGGGCACAACGGCGCGGGGAAGTCGTCGCTGTTGGATGCGATCACCTGGTCGCTGTTCGGCGAGGCGCGCGGCAAGGACAAGGATGCGCTGATCAACCTGCAGTCCAAGGCCGCTGAGGTGGCGTTGACGTTCGCCTACGAGGGCAATGTGTATCGTGTGCAACGCACGGCTACGAAGGGCAAGAGCACGGTGGTGGAGTTTCAAATTCTCGACCATGGACCATTGACCACAGACCGTCCATCGTCCATGGTCAATGGTCAAGGCACGTGGCGCCCGCTGACCGAAAAGACCAACCGCGACACGCAGGCACGCGTCGAGCAGACTCTGCGCATGGATTACGATACCTTTGTCAATGCATCGTTCTTCTTGCAGGGCAAGGCCGACGAGTTCACGCAGAAAAAAGCGGCCGACCGCAAAGCTGTGCTTTCGAGCATCCTCGGTTTGGAAATTTGGGAAACCTACAAAGAACGCACCGCCGAACGCCGCAAGGAGATCGAACGCGCCGTGGACGAGATCGACGGGCGCGTGGCAGAGATCGATGCGGAGTTGGATGAAGAAGAGGCGCGCAACGCCCGCTTGAAGGAGTCCGAGGCGCGCTTGAAGGAGTTGACCTCCGTCCGCGCGGCGCAGGAGTCGGCGTTGGAACAGGTCCGCAAGATAGCGGCGGTGCTGGATGAACAGCGCAAGTCCGCGCAGAATCTCGTGGCGGGACTCGAACGTTCGCGCACGGCTCGGGCCGGACTGGCGAGTCGGCTGGCCGCGAAGCAGGCCGATCGCTCCTCCTACGCGGACCTGGTCGCGCGCGCCGCAGAGATCGAGGCGGCGTACAAGAGTTGGCAGAAGGCACGCAAAGAGTTGGA
>CAYNQA010000076.1:0-11056 GCA_964399225.1 uncultured Anaerolineaceae bacterium | reverse complement strand
CCCAAACTTTCCTCGCTGACCTTCCACACCAAACTCGGCTCCATGCTCGACAAGTCCGAGCGCATCGCCAAGCTGGTCAACGAGTTGATCCCCACCCTCGGCCTCGAAGCCGATCAAGCCGTCTTCGCTCGCCGCGCCGCTCATCTGATGAAGGCTGACCTCGTCACGCAGATGGTCACCGAGATGACTTCGTTGCAAGGCATCATCGGTGGCGAGTACGCGCTGCGCTCAGGCGAGCAGGCGGATGTTGCCAAGGCCATCGGCGAGCAGTATCAACCCGTCCCGCAGACCAAGCCTGGTCTCGCCATCGCGCTCGCGGACAGGCTCGACTCGCTCGTCGGCCTCTTCGCGGCGGGACTTGCCCCCACGGGCGCGAAAGATCCCTTCGGCCTGCGCCGCGCCGCCATCGGACTCGTCCAGCCGTTGATCGAACACGACGTGGACATCAGCCTCGCCGACGCGGTCAAGAAATCTGCCGCGACGCAACCCATCGCGGTCAGCGACGATGTCCAGAAGCAGATCCTCGACTTCCTCACGGGACGTCTCTCGGTGGTGCTGAAGGACGCGGGCTACAAGCACGATGTGGTCGAGGCGGTTTTGGCGGAGCAAAGCGCCAACCCGGCCGCGTCGGCTCGGGCGGTGAAGCAACTCCAGGCGTGGGTCGGACGCGAGGATTGGTCCAGCATCCTGCCGGGGTATGCAAGGTGCGTCCGCATTATCCGTTCGGCGGGAATGGACGATCGACCATTGACCATAGACGATGGGAAGTTGGTTGAAAAAGAAGAACACGCCTTGCATGGCGCGATCAAATCGTCCGTAGTCCATCGTCCAGCGTCCGTCAACGATCTCCTCGAAACCGTGGTCAAACTAATCCCTTCCATCAACGCGTTCTTTGATAAGGTGCTGGTAATGGCCGAGGATGAGAAGGTGAAAAACAATCGCCTTGCACTGGTTGGAAAAATCGCCAGTTTGTCCAAAGGTCTTGCAGATCTGAGCAAACTTGAGGGCTTCTAAAATAAAAATACCCCCCACCAAGCGGGGGGTATTTTTATTATGCGTGATACGAAGGTTCATGATATACATTCCATGAGATGACGGCTTCTGTATTTCAAGCCCCGGAAGATTTTAAACCCCTCTCTCTCGAGTTGACGGAAAAATCAATCCCAATTCTATTCGAGCGGGCTGTGGAAATGCACCCATCCCACATTGCCTTGCGGCAACACGGGCACGGGATCACGTACCGGCAATTGAATGACTCGGTCAATACGCTGGCACATGCCATCTTGTCTCAGCATGGAGAAGGGGAGGAGCCGGTCATCTTTTTGCATGGACATGATGTAAAAGCCATCGTTTCTCTTCTGGCGATCCTGAAAACCGGACGGCCGTACCTCCCCCTTAATCCCGCCTTTCCAGCGGAGTTTATCCATCAGATCGTCGCGGACAGCGGTTCACCCCTGTTCCTGACCGATGCAGGGAATCTTTCTTTTGCGGACCAGGTCCTTGCCGCCAATGCGCGCATGAATGTTTTGAATGTGGATGATCTTGTTTCATCTGCGCAGCATGGCAACCCCGGTATCCGCATCTCTCCCGACGCTCCAGCGTGCATTCTGTATACATCCGGTTCCACAGGCGAGCCGAAGGGGATCGTGAACAGCCATCGTTATATTGCGTTTTCCACTGTCACGGACATAAATTTATATTATTTGAACCCGCGCGACCGGATGACCTTGTTGAACACCATCAGTTTTTCGGGCTCGCGCACATCCATTTTTGGCGCACTGGTCAGCGGGGCAACACTCTGCCTTTACGACATCCGCTCCGACGGAGCCGAAGGCGCCGCGCAGTGGCTGCTTTCCGAGCAGATCACGCATTATCGCTCGATCGCGCCCATCTTCCGTTTGGTGTTTTCCAACATTCCGGCAGGCGTGGTCATCCCTTCTCTGTGCAGTGTGGGCGTGGGGGGCGATACCGTCCGTCCCTCGGACGTGGCATTGTTCCGTTCCCATACGTTGCCGCATTGTTTCTTCCGAAATGGGTTGGCTTCCACAGAATGCGGCATATTGACCGAGTATTTTCTTGCGCATAATACCCCCGTCCCAGATGATGTTGTGCCGGTTGGATATCCAGCTGACGGGAAACAGGTCATGGTTGTGGATGAGAACGGCGACCCGCTTCCGAACGGCGAACAAGGCGAGATCATTGTAAGAAGCCGTTATCTTGCTTCCGGGTATTGGCGTAAGCCGGAATTGACCGCGGAAAAATTTATTCGCGATCCCGATGACCCGCAAATGCAAACCTTTTATTCCGGGGATAGTGGGCGCTTCAACTCGGAAGGCGCATTGGAACATCTGGGGCGTTTGGACAACCAGGTCAAAGTTCGCGGTAACCGTGTGGTCATTTCGGAAGTGGAGCGTGTCTTGAACACGCTGCCGGAGGTGCGCGAAGCGGTGATCGTTGCGTGGCCTTCCAGGATTCAATTGGGGGAGAAACAGCTTGCGGCGTATATCATCCTGCGCGATCAGGCCCGCCTGACCGGGTCGGATGTGCGAAGCATGCTGGCTGATAAACTGCCGGATTACATGCTTCCCACCTTCATCGTTTTTCTGGATGCATTCCCTTACAACGTGAACGGAAAAGTGGATCGGCGTGCCCTGCCCGAACCGGCGCGCCACACAGGTGACCCGCTTCGTGATGCCCCGGCAAATGCCACAGAAGAAAAGCTTCTGGCGATGTGGAGGAAATTATTTCGTCTGGATACGATTGGGGTAAATGAGAATTTTTTCGAACTTGGCGGCGATTCCCTGCTGGCGGTCAGGTTATTCATGGAGATCGAGAGTGCCTTCAAAAAGGCCTATCCAGCCAACGTGTTGCTCCGGCATGGCACGATCCGGCAGTTGGCGGAGTTGATCGAGAAAACTTCAGATGTGGAATCTCCTGGGTTCCTCATCCCTTTACGTACAACCGGCGCGCGTCCGCCTCTGTTCCTGATCCCCGGTGCGCGCTCAGATGTGCTCACGCTAATCGGGTTGGTTGAGTTGTTGGGCGCAGATCAGCCGGTGTATGGGTTGCAGGACTTCTACTCTGGCCATTCGGAATCGCTGTATGTGCAGGGAGTGGTCCGCGCAGCAGGTGAATTTGTGAACGCCATTAAAACCGTCCAGCCGCGCGGGCCGTATCGTATCGCGGGATATTCTTTTGGAGGCGTGATCGCATTCGAGATGGCGCGGCAGCTTTCCAAGGATGGAGAAGTTGTCTCATATCTCGGGATCATCGACACCACCCCTCCGGTCCGTATCAAGCGAAAGGTATCCTGGCAGGACCGTTATCGATTGCACACAACGAATTTGAGTGGTCGCGGTTTGCGCGAAAACCTGGATTATCTTTCGACGCGTTTCAAACGGTTATTGAGACGCCTCGCGGACTTCAGACTGGTCAGGATGTTCTACCGTACCAAAGCAGCAGATAAGATCCTTGGACGCGATCATCTGCGGATCGTCAAGAGTGCCTTGGTGGAATATTCGCCAACTCCCCACGATGGGACGGCTGTTGTCTATCGTGCCGCAAAACGGCCGCTGACGATCCGCTGGGATGTTACTGAGCCGTGGAAACAACTGGTGAAAGGGGATCTGTTTTTCCGAGATGTGCCGGGTGAGCATGTTTCTTTAATAAAGAGACCGTATGTGGAAACTCTGGCGGGTATGTTGAAGGAAGACCTTGACCGGGTTGGATGACCGTCTTTCATGCTTGAAGCCAAAAAGAAATCGGCGACTGTTTCAGTCGCCGATTTCTTTTACTGGAAATTTGTTTTCCCAAAAACGTCGTGCAGGATGGCCGGGGCTTTGTTTGGGAAGAGCCTGCAGATGGCAAGCACGAACTTGGCATCTGCGCCGAGGATGAGGCGTTTCTTCCGCCGTTGGACCGCCTGCAAAATGCGGTGGGCGGCATCATCGGCAGCGAGGGTGGCGGTTTTGGTGAAGTTGTTATGAGCCGCCTCCTTTTTTTCGGGTTGCAGGTCGGGGGCGTTCTTGATGATGTTGGTTTTTACGCCGCCGGGGAAGACCGCCAGCACGGAAATGTTCGTCTTGCTCAACTCGCTTTGCAGGGATTCGGAAAGCCCACGCACGGCGAATTTGCTCATCACATAGGGGATGTAGGTGGGCAGGCCAACCAGCCCCGCGAGGCTGCACATGTTGACGATGGCTGCCTCGGGACGTGCGCGCAGCGACGGCAGAAATGCGCGCACGCCGTGATAGACACCCCACATATTGATATTGATCACTTTTTCGAACTGTTCCTCGGTGACTTCATCGAAGAATTTCGGCATGAGAGAAATGCCCGCGTTATTGATGAGAATATCAACCTGTCCGTGTGCGGCGAGCGCTTCTTCAGCGAACGCCCGCATTGATTCACGGCTGGAAACATCCACATGATGAAGACTGGTTTTCAGGGATGGGTTTACGAGCAGGGAGCGTGTCTCCTCCAGTCCCTCCGTGTTCAGGTCACATAACGCGACGTGCGCGCCGAAACGGTTGAGTCCGAGCGCCAGCGCCCGCCCCAATCCGGAACCTGCCCCTGTGATCACTGCTGTTTTGTTTTCGAAAGTACGCATGTCATCCCTCAGATGGAAGATGCTGGATTTTACCCGGATTTGCATACTTTCTCCCGCAGAGGAATGGGTATAATTTCCTTACATTCCCGCTAAAAAACAGATCCCTTAGACGGACCACCGTGCCTGAAGAATTTTTCTTCAGGTCGTCGTCGGCTTTGTTTAGACGTGCCTGGCACTACCGCCAGTGCTTTTTGCTGTTTTCAAGAAGGGCTGCACCTTCCCTCGAACGGCATGGGGATGCGTTGAACCTTCGGAGGATCTCCTGCCTTGATCGCGATCGAACTCAAAGATGTATCTGTCACATTCAACATGCGCCGCACAGGCGAGATGTTGAATGCGCTCCATGGCCTGACATTCCGCGCTGAAGCGGGAAAGTTCGTTTGCGTTGTAGGCCCGAGCGGCTGCGGCAAGACCACGTTGCTCAACCTGCTGGCTGGGCTGGAAACCCCGGCTGCCGGATCTCTTTTGCTGAACGGCAATCCTATTGCGGGGCCGGGCAGTGACCGGGCCATGGTGTTCCAATCTGGTGCGTTGCTGCCGTGGCGTTCTGTCCTGCGAAATATTTCATATGGGTTGGAGATCCAGGGTGTTCCCGTCAGAGAGGCCGGACGTCGGGCGCGCGAAATGTGCAGCCTGGTGGGCCTGAATGGATTCGAGGAGAGTTATCCGCGCGAGCTTTCGGGGGGGATGCAGCAACGTGTCAACCTCGCGCGCGCCCTGGCCACTGACCCGAAACTGTTGTTGATGGATGAACCCTTCGCCAGCCTCGACGCGCAAACACGCGATGCCATGCAGGCCGAAGTTCTGCGCATTTGGAACCGTACCCGACAAACCGTCCTGTTCGTAACCCACCAGATCGAAGAAGCTGTTTTTCTTGCCGACGAGGTGATCGTCATGACGGCACGTCCCGGCCGTGTGAAAACTTCGGTGACCATTGACCTGCCCCGTCCGCGTGTGGCTGCGATCCGCAAGACGCCGGCTTTTCATGATTACGTGGATCAACTGCGCGACCTGGTCTTGCAGGAATTTTTGAAGACGCAGGATGGCGGCCGCGATGCGTAACCTTCTGCCTACCATCCCGCTTCGCCGTGACCTCTGGCTGGGTCTGACCGGGTTCGGCGTTTTCCTCGCCCTGTGGGAACTTGCGCCCGCTTTGGGGTGGGTGGACCCGTTCTTCACGTCCTCGCCTTCGCGGATCGTGTTGGAGGCGCAGTCCATGTTCGCGGATGGTTTCCTGAACGATATCCAGGTCAGCTTGATGGAGTTCTTCTGGGGCATGTTGATCGCGATGGCGGCTGGCATCTTCCTTGGCCTGCTGATCGGCTGGTACCGTGTGTTGTATGCCATTTTTGAACCGTTCGTCACATTGATGAACGCCACGCCCCGCGTTGCGCTGATCCCGATCCTGATCTTGTGGATGGGCATCGGGATGCAATCCAAGGTCGCCGCTGTGGTGTTGGGTGCGTTCTTCCCGCTCGTGATCGCAGTGATGAAGAGCGTGCGTACCCTGGACGCGACCCTGCTGCGTTGTGCGCGCTCGTTCGGCGCCAATGACGCGCAGGTGTTTCGCACGTTGATCCTGCCAAACGCCGTCCCGTTCATTGTGGCCGGAATGCATATTGCCATCGGACGCGGTTTGGTGGGGGTGGTGATCGGTGAGATGCTTGCCTCGCAAGCCGGTGTGGGACATGTCATGGCGATCGCCAGTTCCACGTTCCAGACGGATAAATTATTCGTCGGGCTGATCGTGCTGGCAGGATTTGGATATATCCTGACGAAGTTGGTAGAATGGGCCGAATCTTATTTTGATGCCTGGAGGATTTCGTGAAGAAATTTGCTGTTGTTCTGCTGTCTCTTGTGATGCTGCTTGCTGCCTGCACGCCTGCATCGCAACCCCCCGTTGTTACCCAAGCGCCTGAGGAGCCCGCTGAAACCTCTGTCCCGCCGACCGAGACTGAGGCCGCCCCGGTGAAGTTAAATGTTTGTTACAGCGCCAATTCGGCCGGGATGGCCCCCCTGTGGTATGCACAGGAGAAGGGTTTGTTTGAGAAGTATGGCCTTGAAGTGACAACCACCTACATCTCCAGCGGGTCCGATGCAGTTGCAGCCATGATCGCAGGTGACATGGATATGTGCATCGCAGCGGGCGCAGGTGTTGTGAATGCCGTAGCCGCCGGCCAGGATGTGGTTCTGGTGGCCGGGTTGCACAACCGTTTCATTGCGGGTTTCTACACTTCGGCGGAGATTACAACCGCAGAACAACTTCGCGGTACCACACTGGCCATTTCGAAGCCGGGTTCCTCCTCCACGGTGGGAACATTGCTGGTGTTGAATGAGCTGGGACTTGACCCGAATGCTGACGTCACATTGGTCAGCGTTGGAAACGATCCCGACCGTCTCGCCGCCTTGAAAGCCGGACAGGCCAGCGGCGCCGTTCTCAGCCCGCCTTCCTCTTTGATGGCAGAAGCTGAGGGATACAACAAGTTGTTCGATCTCACCACTTCAGACATTCCCTATCAATACAATGGCATTGCCACGCGGCGCGCCTTTATCGAGTCCAATCGTGCTGCGGTGACCGCGTTCATGAAAGCCATGATCGAAGCCATCGCGCTGGTCCGTGCGGATGCGGATGGGACCAAGGCCATTCTGGCCAAATACCTGGAACTCGATCCTGTTGCGGATGCCGCCATTTTGGATGGCTCCTACGATGCATTCGTGACCCTCGGCCTGGAGAGCATTCCTTATCCTACTTTGCCCGGCATTCAAACCATCATTGATGCCTCTGTTGCAGACAACCCCGCCGTTGCATCTGTAACACCGGAGCAGGTGGTGGATGAAAGCATCGTGAAAGAGTTGGAAGAGAACGGATTTATCACCAGCGTTCAACCTTGATGCACCCTTATGGGTCTGGATTTGTCCGCCCCCTCTGACTCGCTGGACCTTCTCGATATTCCGGGACGGCTGTCTGCGCTCGCCTCTGTTATTGGCGACAAGACAGCCGTCCTGTCGCAGCGCGGTCCGCTTACCTTCAGCCAACTCCAGAAGGAAGCGAACTGTATTGCACATGCGCTTGTAGAGATCGCCCCGCCTGCCAGCCCGCTGCCCGTCGTCATTTTATTGGAAAGCAGCGCCGCGATCATCACTTCGATTTATGGCGTATTGCAGGCAGGGCATTTTTACTGCGTCATATCACCTGCCGAACCGCGCGACCACATTGCGGGCATTCTGAACGACCTTGGCGAAATTGTGGTCATCACCGAGACCAGTATTCTTGACCGGGTGCAGGAGATCCTGCCATCCAGCGCGCGCATCCTGTTCTACGATCATCTTGATGGATCCCGCAAGGAGCTGTTCCGGACACCCATCCGCCCGGACACGCTGGTCGGAATTTTTTATACATCCGGTTCGTCCGGGACGCCAAAGGGGGTGATGCGCGCGCATCATGACATCCAATACCTGATTCGTAATTTCGGCCATCATCTTGGTTTCCGTTCACAGGATCGCATCCTGGCCTTGCGCCCCTTCCCGAGCGTTTCCTCCGCCGTGGATATCTTTGGCGGCTTGCTGAACGGCGCCACGCTGGTGACGTATGATTTCAAGGCCGGGGGCGTGGGCGAACTGGTTGACGCTCTCAAAGCAGAGCGTATCACCATCTTCCGCCCGCCGGTGCAAATGATGCGCTCATTCCTGGACTTGATACCCGAGGACGAGTTCTTCCCGGATCTGCGCTTGTTCTTTGCCACCGGCGATGTCCTCTATAAAAAAGATGTGGAACGCATGCGCCGCATTATTCCACGGGATGCGTTCGTGATCCATCAACTTGCCTCCAGCGAAGCAGGTTTGCTTACGGTCAACCGCATTGCGCATGATACGCCCCTCCCGGAGGATATTGTTTCTATTGGGGTGCCTCTGCCCGGGCAGGAGATCCTCATCCTCGATGAAACCGGCGGCTTGGTCACCGATCACCGCCTTGGCGAGATCGGCGTATGCGGTGATTATTTATTCCCCGGTTACTGGCGTCACCCCGAATGGACCCGGGATGCCTACACCATCGATCCGCGCGACCCGAGCCGCCGTATCTATCGTAGCGGGGATATGGGCCGCCTGCTTCCCAACGGCCAGTTGGAGTTTGCCGGCCGCAGCGATTCGCGTGTAAAGATCAAAGGGTATAGCATCGACCTA
Organism: uncultured Anaerolineaceae bacterium; assembly: GCA_964399225.1. Taxonomy (GTDB): domain Bacteria; phylum Chloroflexota; class Anaerolineae; order Anaerolineales; family Villigracilaceae; genus Denitrolinea. The sequence continues at coordinate 2,265 of CAYNQA010000076.1, read as the reverse complement.
AACGCAGTGGACCTTGCCCTCCAAAAGATCCGGGGTGTGAGTCGTTCGGTCACGGTGGTTCAATCCAACCCGTCCGGGGCGAAGCGGCTCGTCTCCTATGTTCAAGCGGAGGCGGAATACGTCCTCACGCCCTCCGACCTGCGCAAGCAATTGCTTCGCAAATTGCCGGATTACATGGTGCCCTTTCTCTTTGTCCCTGTAGACGTTTTCCCGTTCACATCCGCTGGAAAATTGAACCGCAAGGCACTACCCCTGCCCGATTGGAAACAATCGCAAGCATCCACCGAATATGTTCCCCCGCGTGACGAGATCGAAACGGTCATGGTGCAGTTGTGGCAAAAAGTGTTTGGCATCGACCAGGTGGGGATGCTCGACAGTTTCTTTGACCTTGGCGGCGATTCGCTTCTGGCAAGCGCGTTGTTCGTGGAGATCGAGATCGCATTCGGGAAGCGCTTCCCCCTCAGCATCTTATTGAAGTTCAGCACTGTCGAGAAATTGACCGCCATCGTGCGTTCGCAAAACGCATCCAGCCCGGACCGTTTAACGGCTCTGCGTGTTTCAGGGAAGAACCCTCCTCTTTTCCTTGCCCCGGGCGGCGGCGCCGATACGATCACGCTTGTGGACCTGGCCGCTGCCCTCGGCGAAGACCAGCCTGTCTACGGGTTGGAGGATCTGTATGTCGGCACACCGCGTTCGATCTATTCCAACGGACTTGCCCACGCAGCGCGCGAATTTATTCTTGCGATCCAAAATGTCCAGCCGCGGGGGCCCTATTACATTGGCGGACATTCATTTGGCGGATTGGTGGCATATGAGATCGCCCGCCAACTACGCGCGGCAGGGGAACAAGTGGGACTGTTATTGTTGATCGATACGAACGCCCCCTCCCAACCGGACCGTAGCGGGAAACTATCCGGCCGCCTCAAGACCCATCGGGCAAACCTGGCTGGGAAATCGTTACGTGAAGTGTTGGAATATTTCATGCAACGTTTCCGACGGCGCACGAGCAGGCTGGCACGGAAACGTTGGTTCCAGCGCTTATTGCGCATCCAATGGCTTGCGCCGCTGCTCTGGCAGGATAATCGCCGCTATGTCCAGCTTGCGCGTTCCGAATATGTTCCGGGTACCTATGAGGGCGATACAAAGGTGTATCGTGCCACAGAGCGTCCGCCTGCCGTAACGTGGGATATGACCGCGGCGTGGCGAACCCTGATCGCCGGCCGCCTGGAGTATTTTGACGTGCCCGGCTCGCATATTTACATGATCAAATACCCGCATGTGGAGCATCTTGCCCGCCTGATCATGGATCACCTCGAGTCTGCATTCCGAAAAGACCGCCGCGATTAGCCGGGATTCGTTTGCCAAATCTTCGAATACGCCTATAATGCAAGTAACGTATGTCCACCATTGATGAAGTCAAAGCCAAAATAGACATCGTGGACCTCGTCTCTGAGGCCGGGGTCAAGCTGCGCCATGCCGGGAAGAACTACACCGGCTTTTGCCCGTTCCACGATAACAAGCACACGCCCGCCTTTGTGGTCTGGCCCGAAACCGGGACGTGGCGCTGTTTTGGCGCGTGCAATGAGGGCGGTGACATCTTCAAGTTCATGATGAAGAAAGAGGGCCTTGATTTCAAGGAAGCCCTGAACAAGCTGGCCGCGCGTGCCGGTGTGAAAGTGGAGACCTACCAGCGCGAGTCCACGGAACAGCGCGAGGCCTACGACAACCTGCGCAAACTGCTCGAGGATGCGGTCATCTTTTATCGCGGGCATTTGCTCAACAACAAAGAGATACTTTCCTATCTCCACGAAAAACGCGGGCTGACTGATTCAACCATCGAGACCTTTGGCCTGGGCTATGCTCCTCACGGTTATGACACGACCCTTAAACATTTCACATCGAAGGGGTACTCTGAACAGGATTTGATCGATTCGGGTTTGCTGACCGTCCGCGAATCCGATTCCCGTTCAAATTCCGAATCCCGGGTTTACGACCGTTTCCGTAACCGGATCATGATCCCCATCCGCGACGAGAACGGACGCATGGCGGGATTCGGCGCGCGTATCGTGGACCCGAATGACATCCCCAAGTTCCTCAACTCGCCCGAGACGCCGATCTTTTCGAAGGGACGGTTGCTCTACGGCCTGGACCGGGCGCGCAAACCGATCCGTGCCGCCGACCAGGCCGTGATCGTGGAAGGTTATCTCGACGTCATTGCCTTGCATCAAGCGGGATACGAGAATGTGGTCTCGCCGATGGGCACGG
>CAYNQA010000075.1:0-11059 GCA_964399225.1 uncultured Anaerolineaceae bacterium | reverse complement strand
GGTGATAACAAAGAACGCGCCAAGATAGAGGTAGATCTTTACCGCCGATTCACTAAAGACCACCTGAGTCAGCGATTGTTTGGGTGTAACGGAATGAGCGGGCGATTGCGTTGCAGGCTGCTGTTGGGGTTGCACTGCTGGCGCGGCTGGTTCGGCTGTGGCGGCTGTCTGCGGCACAATTCGCTTCCGAGAATCAAAATCGTAGCGGCGGCGCAACACTTCGGCGCGATACTCTTCAACCAGGCCGTCATCCCTCCAGATACCAATCTCTTCCACGATTGCCTTACGGAGCGGGGTGGTGAGCGAAGAAAGTTGGGCGGTGACAAAAATGCTGCTCGGCAGATCCAGCGCGCGCAGGGCTGCTTCGCGCAGGCCATCATCCTTGTGCAATGCCAGCCGTTCCAGTTGTTCCACGATGGCGGGACTGCTGAAGTTCAAACTGCCCAGTTCAGCGATCGCAGCAAGCGCAAGGTTTTCATCGCTTTTCAGGCTGGCAAGAATGCGGTCGAGGGTTTCTTTTTGTGTGTTTGCGTCCATGGTCGCTCCTCATTCATTAGAACACGATGCAGATTATTTCGTTCTCGCTAATCTTATAGGAATCGCCCGTGCCAAAACAAGGGCTGTACCTGCCAAAAACCGCCATCTTTTAAAAAACGGGCGGCGAGACATGTCTCGCCGCCGTAATCTTTATTCCAGTGCTGTGCTGGAGCGCGGTGCCAGTGTGAACTTGAGACGCCCTCCCTCGCGGGAAACATCCGCAGCCTGGCCGAACAGCACCTTGGGGGCTTTCTTCGCTTCGCTCTTGACCTCGATCCTGCGTGCCTCGTCGGATGCATTGATCGCACACACAAGAGACTCGCTCCCGTGCGCCCGCCCGAAGGCGTACACACCGTCCACAGACCAGAGCCGCTCGAACGTCCCGTGGCGAAGCGCGCTGTGGCTTTTGCGCAGAGAGATGGCGCTCTTCAAATAATTGAACAGGTCATGGTCCCATTTCGATTCGTCCCAGGGGAACGATTTACGGCAAGCTGGGTCATGCTCGCCGTCCACTCCGACCTCGTCACCATAGTAGATGCTTGGCGTGCCGGGGAAGGTGAGCAACAGGAACCATGCCAGCCTGAGCGATGCCTTATCACCATGCACGCAACTCAGGAATCGCGGCATGTCATGACTATCGAGCAGGTTGTAGTTCACGCGCGTCACTTCGGGGCGGTAGAGACTCAGGATGCGGTCGATCTCATTGGCAAAGGCATGCGCGTCCATGTGAGGCTGAACCCGTCCCTGCAGGCCGCCAGCCTGATCGACCACGCGCATATCCACCCGTGGACCACCGCAGAAGGAGAGCGCGGCGGCGGTGAAGAGGTAGTTCATCACCGCGTCGAACTGGTCACCTTGCAGCCAGCGCTGTGCTTCATGCCAGATCTCGCCGAAGATGTATGCCTCGGGGTTGATGGCGCGTACCCGATTTCGGAACTCGCGCCAAAATGCGTCGTCATCAATTTCGCCTGGAACGTCGAGGCGCCAGCCATCGATGCCAAACTTGATCCAGTATTCGGCGATGTCGAATAGGAAGGCGCGCACGGCAGGGGTGTCGGTGTTGAATTTTGGCAGGGCAGGCAGGTTCCACCAACCCTGATAACCGATCGCCTTGAGGGTTCCTTCTTTTTTGATCGCTTCCTCTTCATGCTTGGTTGGGTATGCGCCCCAATGCTTTTTTCCGGTCAGGCGTTCCTCATCGAAGTGGAACCAATCTTTATATGGGGAGCTCGCGCCAGTTTCAAGCACGTGGTGGAATTGCCAGATGCCGCGTGAGGCGTGATTGAACACGCCATCGAGGATCACTTTCATGCCGCGTTGATGGGCTTCGGCAAGCAAAACCCGCAGGGCGTCGTTGCCGCCGAGCAATGGATCCACGTTGTAGTAATCATAGGTGTGGTAGCGGTGATTCGAGGCCGATGAAAAGATGGGATTTAAATATATGGCATTGATACCAAGGTTGTGCAGATAGTCTAACTTTTCAGCCACCCCGTAAAGATCGCCGCCCTTGAAACCATAGTGTGTTGGCGGTGTATCCCAAGCCTCGAAGGGAAGTGTGCCCGATGGATTTCGCTTGCTCCGCGCAAAACGGTCTGGAAAGATCTGGTAAAAGACGGCATCCTGAACCCAATTGGGAGTATACATGGATCGAAATTCCTTCAATGAAAAAGATAGAGGTCGAACACTCGGTCGCAGCAAGTTGACGCTGTAAGCTCAAGACACGCGTCTGCGCCCAAAAACTTGCCTATTATAGTCGAACCACTTTTCCTGTGTCGGCTGATTTCAAAAGCGCGAGAATGGCGGCAATATTTCCGCGGCTATCGGTGAGCGCCATGCGCGAAGGCCTGCCAAGCAGGATCGCATCACACATGTCATCCACCTCGCCAAGATACAGTTCCTGACCCTTGATGCGGATCCGATCCTCTGTATTACCGCGTCGCAGGAATATGTCGCTGGATCGACCCGGCTTGAACGGTGCAGGGATGAACAGGCTGGCCTCCGAACCGACGAGCTCCATGTGTGATCGGACCGGAGATTGGAAGCCTGAATCGAATTGAGCATGGACGTCGTTCGCGAATTTCATTTGTCCGAAGAAGCCCACATCGCTTCCGTCTGGACCTTGAACCTGCCAGCCAAACACCTCGGTTGGTTCACCCGCCAACATGCGGGCATACGAGATGGGGTAGCATCCCACGTCCCAAATACTGCCGCCGCCCATGTCTTTGAAGTTGCGGTAGTTTCCTTCGCGCGTCAAAATAAAGGTGAAGGCGCCCTTGATGAGTTGCAGTTTCCCGAGCGCACCACCATCCACCAACTCTTTTACTTTCCATGTCTGCGGGTGGTGCCGGTACATGAATGCCTCGGCCAACACCTTGCCCGTCTCTTGCGCGGCATGGATCATCGTATCCACTTCGGGGAGGGTGAGGGCGAAGGGTTTTTCACATAGCACGTGTTTGCCCGCGCGCATGGCTTTTACCGTCCACTCGGCGTGGAGATGGTTGGGGAGGGAGTTGTAGATCACATCCACGTCTGGATCGGCGAGCAAAGCCTCGTAACTGCCATGGGCGCGCGGAATCTTCCACTCGCGGGCGTAGGCATCGGCGGAGGATTGAGTCCGCGATGCAACAGCCAGGAGTGCGGTCCGTTTGGAGGCGCGCAAAGTGGGAATCAACGCGCGGTTGATACGGGCAGTGGAAAGCAGTCCCCAGTTCAGTGGTTTTGTTTTCATGTCGCCTTGATTAAAAATCAGACCTGGTCCCGCTAGAAACCAGGTCTGAGAGGTTGATCGGCTGGATTATCCCTTGAGCGAACCGGCCAGCAGTCCGCGCAGGAAGTAGCGGCCAAGGAAGATATATACGAGCAAAGTGGGCAGGGCGGCCAGCAAGGACCCGGCCATTTGCACATTCCACGAGATGATCTGGCTGCCTGCCATGTTGTTGAGGGCTACGGTGATGGGCCATTCCTGATTGCCGGTCAGTACCACGGCGAAGAGGAAATCGTTCCAGGCCGATGTGAATTGCCAGATGAGCACCACCACAAAGCTGGGAATGGAGATTGGCAGGAGGATCCAGCGGTAGATGCCGAGCATATCGGCGCCGTCGATCTTGGCGGCCTCCACAAGTTCCTGCGGGAGGCTGGCGTAGTAGTTTCGGAAGGTGAGTGTGGTGATGGGAATGCCGTAAATGATGTGCGCCAGAGCAAGGCTTGCCAGACTGATCGGGAAATCCACGCCCATGCCTTCGAAGAATGCCTGGACCGGCGTGGTAATGCTGCGCATGAATACCACCAAAGGAATCAGAATGCTTTGATAGGGGATGAACATCCCGAAGAGAATTAGCGGGAAGATGACGTCAGCCCCGCGAAATTTCCACTTGGCGAGGATGAACCCATTCAGCGAGCCAAGCATGGATGAGATGATCGCGGCCGGGATGACCATCAAGAAACTGTTCCACAGGGAGGGGGAGAGTTTGGAATAGGCTTCGATGAAGTTGTCGAGGGCAAGTGTGCGCGGCAGGTTCCACATGGTCTTCAGGTCGATCTCGGAGAAACTCTTGAACCCTGTTACCAGCATCACGTACATCGGGAGCAGGTAGAAGATCGCCATGGCGATCAGTGGAATGTACGCCCAGTTTTTGGAGACGCTGAAGCTTTTCTTTTTCATGATTGCGTCTCCGTTTTCAATGTGTAGCGAATATAGGGAATGATCAGCACGGCTACGCTGATCAAAAGAATGATGCCAATTGCGGCCCCGCGTCCGTAGAATAAACCGTCGAAAGTGGTTTGCCACATGTATATGGCGGGTACGTCGAGCGGGAGCTGTTTGCCGGCCACCGCCACGATCAAGTCGAAGACCTTGAGAGACATGTGACCGAGGATGATCAATGCCGAAAGCGTGACAGGTGCGAGCAGGGGGATCATGATATGGCGGTAGATCTGAAATTCATTGGCGCCATCGATCTGTGCAGCTTCACGCAGTTCGATGGGAATGGAACGCAAGCCAGCCAGATAGAGCGCCATGGTATATCCGGACATCTGCCAGATGGCCGCCAGTGCAATGGCGGCGATGCCCCACGTGGGTGTGGTATGCCAGGCGTTTTGCAGGAAGTCCAAATTTAGATAGGAAAATAACAGGTTGAGCCCGGAGGTGCGTGTGCCGGTGGCGGGGTTCATGAGCCAGCGCCAGACTACGCCGGTCACGATGTAGGAAATTGCCATGGGGAAGAGGAAGAGCGAGCGGAAGAACCCCTCTCCCTTAAGTCCCTGATCGAGCAGGATGGCAAGGAAAAAACCCAGCAGGATGGACCCGATCACAAAAACCCCCGTGAAGATCAGCGTGTTACGAACATCCACTTCAAAGCGCGGATCGTTGAACAGGTTGATGTAGTTCTTGATCCCGTTCCAGGTGTAATCGGCGTTAAGGCCTTTCCACTTGCTGAGCGAAACGCGCACTGACCAGCCGATGAACACATAGATGAAAATGAAGACCGCCAGAATGGACGGCGAGATCAGTAAAACTGATAGATATTTGTCCTTGTCTCTGAACATGGCATCGCTCCATTTCACGGCGGTTTGAAAAGCGGATGAGGCTCCGCGTTCGCGAAGCCTCATCCATTTTACTCGAACTTACTGGCAGGGGCCGGAGCTGGCGCAGGCGGCTACGAGGGCAGCCTGGAACGCAGCCACATCACCATCGGCGATGAAGAGGCCGAGGGCGGTGTCGATCTCAGACTTCCAGGAGTCGTTGGCAACCACGCCGTGGGTCAGCGAGCCGACCACGGTGTTGGAGGACCAATCAGCCATCGCGGACTGGAGGTACTCGCCGAAGAGCGAGGTGTCGCAGTCGGTGCGGGCGCAGATGGAGCCCTTGACCGGGTTGAAGGCTTCCTGTCCAGCCTTGGAGCCGGCGATCTTCAGCCAGGCGGTGGCCGCTTCGGGATCCGGAGCGCCAACGGCGAGGACGAAGGAGTCGGAGAGGAACTGGAAGACACCGACGGAACCGGGGGTGGGAGCCCAACCGTAATCGGTCATCGGGGCCTTGCCGAGCTCGCGGAAGTAACCTTCCGCCCAGTCACCCATGACGTTGAACGCCGCATCGCCGTTGATGACGAGCTGGGCGGCATCCTGCCAGGAGAGGGAGGCGGAATCGGAGTTGGTGTAGGTCAGAACCTTGGCATAGTTCTCGAGGGCAGCGGTGACTTCGGGGCTGGCCCAGTCAGTCGTGCCGTCCCAGAGGCCATTGTAGGCATCCGAGCCGAGCGAGCCGAGCAGAACGGTCTCGAGCAGGTGCATCTTGGTCCACTGTTCGCCGAGGGCGAGCGGGGTCACACCGGCGGCCTGCAAGGTGTCCATGGCGGCGAACCACTCATCCATGGTGGTGGGCACGGCCACGCCATTGGCTTCGAGCACGGCGGGGTTGTACCACAGCACGTTGGCGCGGTGGATGTTGACCGGCACGGAGTAGATGTTGCCATCCGATGAGATGAGCGGGATGAGGGTCTCGGGCATGACATCGAGCCAGCCTTCGGCCTCATACAGGTCGTTCAGGGGTTCGATCTGACCACCGGCCACATAGGTGCCGATGAGTTCCTGACCGGCATGTCCCTGCCAGCTATCGGGCGGGTCGCCAGCCTGAAGGCGGGTGGCGAGGACGGCGCGCGCGTTGGTGCCGGCGCCACCAGCAACCGCGGCATTGACGAACTCAATGTCGGGATACTGCTCAGCAAAGACCGCGATCATGGCTTCGAGGCCGGCGGCTTCACCACCACCAGTCCACCACGAGAACACCTCAACCTGTCCACCTTCAGCGGGGGCTTCGGTGGCAGCGGGGGGCTCGGTGGCGGCCGGTTCGGTGGCGGCGGGTTCTTCGGTTTCAACAGGTTCGGGTTCTGCCGGGGTGCATGCGGCAAGCGCAAGGGCGGCGATCACGAGAACGCTCAACAGGGTAAAGATCTTTTTGGACATTCTTCTCTCCTTAGAAGTGGATGGATTTTGGGTCAACAGATGGTCGCAGTTGGATATATTGCTTCGTGGGCCTCACCTCCTTTGCACTTGATTTGGGTTGGTCAGCACATCGTCCACGACGATGGCAATTGCACCGATCAGGCTCGCATCCGGTCCGAACGAGGAAAGGATCACTTCAGCCTGTTGGTCAATTTCGGGGAGAGTGTGATGCGGGATCACGTCGCGGATGGAGGGAAGGAGATATTCTCCAGCCAGGCTGAGCGGCCCGCCAAGGATGATCTTATCCGGATTGAAGATGTTGATCAGCCCGGCGAATCCCTGGCCCATGGCGCGTCCCGCCTCGGCGAATGAGGCAATTGCCTCCTGGTCGCCGGTGTCGGCAGCTTCCTTGATAAGTGGAATGCTCAATGGCAAGTTCTTTTCCGCCATCAGCTTCGGAATGATGCTATTACGTTTTACCTCAAGCCGTGCTTGTATACGCTGGATAATGGAGAATTGATTGGCGTAGGTTTCCCAACAACCGCGATTGCCGCAATGGCAGAGTGTCTGTGAGTGGTCAGCCATGATGGGGGAGTGCCCGATCTCGCCGGCATACCCGTTCTTGCCTCGGTAAAGTTTTCCATTCAAAAAGAGTCCACCGCCAATGCCCACCCCGGCGAACACGAAAATAAAATCGCGCGTAAACCTTCCGCCGCCAAACAGGTGCTCGCCGATCGTGGCGGCATTGGCATCGTTCTCGATCAAAACCTTGAGTTTGGTGCCTTCTGAAAAGATCTTGCGGAAGGGCACATCCTTCCAATGCAGATTGGGGGCAAATATGAGGACACCCTCATTCAGGTCCACTGTACCGGGGGTTGCCAGACCCATTCCGAGAAAGCGATACCCTTTCTTTTTTCCGGCGGCGATCGCTTCACGCACAATGCGCAAGGTTTGCTCGAGCATGATGTCTTGACCTTGCAGAGGATCCGCATCCTCGCGGCGTTGCCAGACAAGGTTGCCTCGAAAATCGGCAATACCCACCGAGACGAAATCCACGCCTAACTCCACGCCGATGATGTGACCTGCCTGCGGGTCGATCTCCAACAGGGTGGCGGGTCGGCCCGTGCCGGCGGAATTCTGCCCGATCTCATGAACCAGACGGCGCTCAAGAAGATCGTCCACCAGGCTCGAAACCGTTGACTTGTTCAGCCCGGTCAGCACAGCCAACTGCGCGCGAGAAACAGGGGCATGCGCCTGGATCAACCGTAATACGGCTGACAGGTTGGCTTCGCGGAGAAAGGCTTGGTCGGGGGTGTTCTTTGCCATGAGTTAGTTAGTTGCGGCAACAAACTAACTCAATTATAGCCCGTCGGTAAAAAATGTCAACTTAGAGTTTGATGAAAAAAAACCTGAATATCGCAGGAGGAAGTTGACGGAGGGCGCACTAATGAATCAGGCACGCAGTACATTATTCCGTGATCGAGCCGAACATCATGCGCTCAAGCAGCGTGCGCTGGAAGATCAGGAAAATGATGACCACCGGGATGGACATGATGATGGCTAGTGAACCCAGGTAACTCCATGGTTGTGCGCCGCCAGAGTACTGAGTCTGTACGATCGCATAAATAGACATGGCAAGAGTGACATTATCAGCTTTGTCCACGAAGAGCCAGCCGAGCGTGAATTCGGAATAGGCCATTAAAAACGCGATCAACCCGGCGATGGCAATGGAAGGCAAGGCCAGAGGCAGGGTGATATTGAAGAATGTTTTTACATCTCCAGCGCCATCAAGGAACGCGGCCTCCTCAAGTTCTCTGGGAATCGCCTGAAATGCGGCGCGCATATTCCAAATACAGAAGGGCATGGCAAAGGCCGCATATACGATGATCAGGGCGATCAGAGAAGTGCGAATCTGCAGCAGGCTGAGGATCACGTAAAGCGGGGTCATGAAAGCCACAGGCGGGAGTACTGCAGTAAGTAGAATCGCAAACAAGCCTGCCTGCCGCGCAGGGAACCGAAATCGAGCAAATGCATAAGCAAGACTCATGCCCAGCGCCATCGCTGTCAATGCTGCACCGAAAGAAACAACCAGGCTGTTCGCAAGCAAAGTTGCGAAATCTACGGATTGATAGGGTTTATCCAGTACACGCAGAAAGGCATCGAACGACCAGACTTTTGGGAGTAGTTTAAACTCAGTAGGGCGGCCAAGCAGAGTCCCGTCAAAGGCGAGGCGTGCGATTCCCCAGATCGGCAGAACAACAAAGATGCCAACCCCGATCAGAGCAAGTTGCGTGCTTATCTGTCGAGCGATGGAGATCTTACGCATAGTTCACCCCTTCTCCGGCTTTGCTCCAGCGGTTGAAAAATGCCACAAAGAAAACCAGTACAACCACCGCGATCATGTTGATCACGGCGGATAGTGCAAAATGCCCGCCCGGAACTTGTGTGTATCCGGCATTGGGGTTGAATACGTTGTAGGATAACGTCGCCAGTGTGGCTTCTTGAAAGTAATAGGTTTGGAACAAATAGAATTGGTTGAATGCAAAAATACCGCGGATGATCAACGCAGGGACGATAAGTGGAAACAGGAGAGGCCAGGTTACTGTACGGAAGGTCTGCCATGGATTGGCTCCATCAATGGCGGCTGCGTCGAACACTTCCTGAGGGATCATTTTTAATCCCGCGCTGACGGCAAGCATCATAAATGGGAAACCATACCAAGTTGCAGGAAGGAGGAATGTGATCAGCCAAAGACTGGGACCGGTGTCGATGGCATGGGCAAGCAGGGAATAAAATGAATCCGGTCCGAATTTCTCGGCAGCAAGATGGAGCCAACCCCACTCTGGTATGAAAATGTTCAGCCACATTTGCGCCCCGATCAGTTCAGGGATTGCCCAAGGCAGAACGAATAATGCCTGCCAGAACTTGCCGAGCTTCACTCCCTTTTGCCAAAGAAGCAGACCCACGGCGAGTCCCAGGCTGAATTGCATGAGGACAGAAAGAATCGTCCACATGACATTGAAGAATAGAATACTCCATGGCACATCGTTGATAAATCGGATAACTGGCAAATAAGAATTCAACCCTGTAAAGTTGACAACGGAAGCACGCAGCTCTATATCGAATGATTCCGCAGGAATTCCGCCAGTCAATCCCTGGCTGATGGCACGCCAAATCCCGCCGTTAAACCCGTCCCGGATCGAAGTCGAATTGAAATCGGTCATCGATATGCCAAACTCGAACACCAGGGGGATGATCGTTAATACTGCAAACGCCAGTAATCCTGGAATGAGCCATGGAAGCGCGCGTTTAATTTCTTGTTTTGTCCACGTTGCCTTTTCTTTTTTTTGTTGACTGATGGCGCGCCGCCACTCGAGCAGATATTCCCATGCGGCATTGATACCCTCCGCTGCCGCGAAGGAGAGGGGAGCGGTTGCAACCAGAATATACTGTGCCCAGCGTGTGCGCCAGACTAAGAGCAGGAACAGATCGACAATCAGCCAGATGGCAATGAAACGATCTTTTTTCCACGTTTTCGCCATCCCAAATAGCGCAAAGAGAAAGATGAAACCATCCAGCCGCAGGAGAAATACCTGCGGGTTCCAGGTATGTGGAACAGATGTGGAGAGATGCACAAACTGCTGCCAGATCGGATAATTCGCATTCTGGACGTTTGGATTAGTGGTTGTGGCGGAAACAGCCTCCAAGGTTGTTTCCATTTTTCCCAGTGGGTCTTGCCAAAAGAACGGATTGAAGAGAAAGAACACACCAAGCGAGAGAATACCCCAGTAAAACGCATTCCTGAAATATTTCTTTACCTCGCCCGATCCCCTTGCATTCAGGAACCAGTCGATGAGAATGGCGAATCCAACCGCAGAATGTAAATATTTTGAGGATGCGCTAAGCCCAAGAAAAACGGCGGAAAGAACAAGCAGGATATTCTTTGCCCGTCCTTGTTTTCTCTTTGAGAAATAGTATGAAACAGCCGTGATGGTGCTCATCAGCGACGCAAAACCATCGAGCATCACCTGCGAAGTGTATTTGATGGTAAAGCTATGCACAGCAAGGATAAGCCCACCCAATGGATTGAGCAGGGCAAGCAGGGCAGCCGTAAGTGCGCCCCACCATGCAGACATGGTCCGCGCGGGCTTGAGAAGATTGGGCGGTAGATATTTAGCTGGATCAGCTGTGATGGGAAGGTCTTCCACGAGCGGCTGTTCAGGTACATTTACAATGCTTAGCCCAAACATGATTTTCGCGAGCTGAGGATGTTCCGGGCGGTAGTTTGTATCTAAAAAGGCGTACCAGTCCGCCTTTTGAATGAGATAAGCAAATTCCTGCCCTGCGCGTAAATAATCATCCTCATCGTAGTCAATCGACAATTTTTCCGCGGCGTGGGTACGTAAGCCTAATGCAACCGCGAAAACGAGCGCGACCATGAGAGCTTGAAGCGTATGAGTGAATTTGTTCATGGCTGTGAATAGTATAATGCAGATCGATTTGGAGAATAGAATATGGAAATTGACCCTGCCAGCCTGGACCTGCAGGAGCTGGTGGAGCGCCGCGGGCGAGTTGAGCAGGT
>CAYNQA010000074.1:0-11145 GCA_964399225.1 uncultured Anaerolineaceae bacterium | reverse complement strand
GCCAAGTAACGAACGACAGGCGTGAGATCTTTGGCTGGGCCATGTACGATTGGGCGAATTCAGCCTTCAGCACCACGGTCGGCACGGTCTTTTTAGGTCCATACATTGCAACACTCGCCGCGGAAGCCGCCAAAGCCTTCCCGGACGGGAATGCGCGCTTCTTCGGCATCCCGGTTGCGCCAGATTCCTTCCTGCCCTACTGCATTTCATTCTCGGTCGGTCTGCAGGTTCTCTTCCTGCCCATCCTTGGCGCCATCGCCGACTATTCGCACCTGCGTAAACGCATGATGCAGATCTTTGCGTTCATCGGTGCGATCGCCACCCTGCTGATGTTCACCATTACCGGCGGACTGTGGTGGCTGGGTGGAGTTCTATACATCGTAGCCAACCTGGCATTCGGTGCCGCGATGGTTTTCTACAACTCCTACCTACCCGACATCGCCAGCGAAGATGAACGGGACAGAGTCTCCTCGTATGGATGGGCCATGGGCTATCTGGGTGGAGGCATTCTGCTCGCACTCAACCTCGCCTTCTTCATCTTCAGTGAAGATCTTGGCGTACCTGGTGACCTGGCTGTGCGCATCAATCTTGCATCAGCGGGTCTTTGGTGGCTGGCGTTTTCCTTCATCACGTGGTCCCGCCTGCATCCTCGCCATGCTGCCCGTCACCTGCCGGCCGGTGAAAACTATGTGAGCATCGGTTTCAAGCAGCTCAAGCACACCTTCTCGGAAGTAAAACACTTTCCTGAAACGCTTAAATACCTGTTGGCATATTTCCTCTACAACGACGGTATCCAGACTGTGATCGCAGTCTCTTCCACCTTCGCTGCCGCTCCGCTCATCCGCGGCGGACTCGAGCTTCCGCAGGATACCCTGATCGCCGTCATCCTGATGATCCAGTTCATGGCATTCTTCGGCGCGCTATTCTGGGGCAAGCTGGCGCAGTGGATCGGTGCAAAGCAATCCATCATCGTCAGCCTGGTCATCTGGTCGGGCGTGGTGATCTTTGCCTATGGCGGCCTGCAGGGAGATGGGCGCGTGACACAATTCTTCATTCTGGGCGCGTTCATTGCCTTGGTGATGGGAGGCTCGCAAGCCATCAGCCGCAGTCTCTTCGCGCAGATGATTCCTGCCGGCAAGGAAGCCGAGTTCTATTCCTTCTACGAAGTCTCTGAGCGCGGCACATCCTGGACTGGCCCACTGATCTTTGGCCTGGTAAATCAGATGTTCGGCAGCCTGCGCTATGGCATTCTGGCGCTGATCTTTTACTTCATCGCCGGCCTGATCGTTCTTCCGATGGTCAACGTAAAGAAAGCGACCGAGGATGTGAAGAAGTACGATGAAATGAAAAAGAACGGTGGATAACAAAAAAGACCGAGGCTCATCGCCTCGGTCTTTTTTTCTCGGGAGAATTCTCTTTAGGCGGGTATTACGCGTGGAAAGCTGACGATGAACGCCGAGCCTTTGCCTGGCTCTGATTCCACCCAAACCTTGCCCTTCAATGCCGTGGTGACCAGATTGTGAACAATGGCAAGACCAAGCCCGGTCCCTCCGCTGGAACGCCCCGTGGTGAAAAAAGGCGTAAATACCTGATGCAGATTTTCGGGAGGGATGCCCCTACCATAATCACGGACGGTGAGACGAAAATCTCCGTCGTGCTCCAACTCGATCAGAACGTCGATAACGCCGGCGGTGTCAGGGTAGGCATACTTCCCAGCGTTGGAAATGAAATTGATCAATACCTGCGAGAGGATCCCACGATATCCGGTCCATGCGCGCAACTCGGCGGGGAGCGCGTTTTTGAGTTGTATTCTCAGGTCGCGCCTTTTAAGCGAGACACGCATTAAATCAATGCTCGCCTGGATCGCCTCGATAATATCTATATTTTCCATCTCGTCGCTGACCTGACTCGCTGAGACCTTCTTGAAGTTCTGCACGAGTTGATGCGCGCGATGGATATTGCTGGTGATCAAGCGCACGGCTTCCTCGATCGTTTCCCGGCTTCTGGAAGTCAACTCGCCTTTGGCTAACTCCCGATCCAGGATGCTGGCTGCCGTATTGACAACTCCCAGCGGCGTGTTCAATTCATGTGCCACGCCAGCCACCATCTGCGTAAGGCTGCGCTGCCGCTCGATCTCCAATTTGTCGGCGAGGGTGCGCTTGTTCAGGATCTCCTGAAAATCGCGCTCATATACGGCGCGCGTTTCATTCGTGAGAAATGCAAAGATCTTGAGAATAGTGTCAGGGTCGCAGCTGGAGATCGCATTGGCAAAAATCTCTCGCGTGATCTCCAGGAATTCGCTTTTCTCCAAGACGGTGACCGTGGCAAGCCGCGGTTCTCCGGTCAACATGGCAAGATCACCAAAAAGCTGCCCTGCGCCAAAGATGCCATGCTCAATTTCGTCGTCACCCTCCGTGTCCAGACGAAAGATGCGAACACGCCCCGAAACGATCAAGTACATCGCCCCAGAGGGATCGCCGGTACGGAATACAACATCCCCTTCCGAAAAGGTCAACCGACGCGCATTCTCGAGAATGCGCGTCAGCTGTTCGTCAGAAAGGGAGGCGAAAAACGCAAATCGCCGAAGGGAACCTGCATCCATCTAGCGCTTGGACTTGCCGGACTTCGAGGTTGCTTTCTTTTTGGCAGCGGGTTTGGCCGGTTTCTTGGCAGGCTTTTTCGCCTTCGGAGCCTTCACGGCTTTCCGGGGCTTGGCAATTTTCTTCTTCGCAGCCGGGGCGGCTTTACCAGCCTTCAGATCCTTTGCGCGTTTATACAACGTGGAAAGAACCAGGCCGTTTTGATAGGTAATCTGATACAGGGCAGCAGGCAGTTCCGATGCAAGGTCAGCGACGAAATAGTAATCAGCGGTCGTGGCAGTTGCTTTGATGCGCACCATGTGACGTTTGCCATCCACCACCAAGCCATGGCCTTCTTTGGTCGAAAAGATGGGTTGTATTTTGCTGAGCTCATTCGCCAGCGCTTGAACCTTATCCGGGTGGTCTGCGACCATGTTGCCGTCGATAATAAAGCCGGTGAACAGGTCATTTCCAACATCTTCAAAACTATCCACACCAACCTTCAAATACTCCAGCAATCCCTTCGGGTCGTTGGCAGAGACGACTTCCTGGTTCGTAGTTTCGAGCAGCCCAAGCGAATACCCGTAGGTCAGCCACTGGCGGATGCCGGTTTTCACCATGGTATACAACTTCTGCTCAGTAGCTTCCACCTTGGTGAAGTACCCCGAGATATCATAATCATCGATCACGGTCCGCTCGGGCGCAATACCCGGCTGACCCGTGCGGATGAAAACCTGCATGTACTGATTGCCCAGATCCTTGCGGATGAACTGACATAATTCCAAACCGGCATGATCCGACTCCATCACCACGTCGACCAATGCCACCGCAACGGTGCTCTCTGGGGCGCCAGGAATCTGCATACCATGCAAGATGGCAACCGCCTCAGCCTTGCTCGTGGCTGTGTGGATGCGCAATGGAAGGCCGTACACACGCATGTCGCGCAAGGCCAGTTTTGTGACCGCCAACACATCCGGGTCATCATCTACCACCAAAATATCCCAATAATGAAAAAACATATCAGCCTCCTTTGGATCGATTAAATTTCGGTAAGGATATGCCGCAAGTCAGGCCGTGCGGCTCCAGCCTGGATTGGACAGCGGGCGCCCGCGTGGACGCCCGTCTATCCTCATAGTTTCGGCAGGACAATGGATTGCTGTCGCTGGTATTTGCCTTTTTTATCGGCATAAGAAGTCTCGCATTCCTCGTCTGCCTCAAAGAATAACACCTGGGCGATGCCTTCGTTAGCATAGATCTTGGCGGGCAGCGGCGTGGTATTCGAGATCTCAAGCGTCACATAGCCTTCCCACTCCGGCTCGAACGGTGTCACATTGACGATAATGCCACAGCGCGCGTAGGTCGATTTTCCAAGACAGACCGTGAGCACCTTGCGAGGAATGCGGAAGTATTCCACAGTACGCGCCAGCGCAAACGAGTTTGGCGGCACGACACAAACGTCCCCGATGAAATCCACCATGGACTTGGGATCGAAATTCTTCGGATCCACCGTCGCGCCAAAGACGTTGGTGAAGATCTTGAATTCGTCGGCCACCCGGATGTCGTAGCCATAGGATGAAACGCCGTACGAGATCACGTGCTCGCGGACCTGATTCTCCACGAAGGGTTCGATCATGTGGTGCTCTGTTGCCATCTTGCGTATCCAACGATCTGGTTTCAAGCCCATGTTATGCTCCTCAAAAATGATCACGGAGAGACAGAAGGCTATATTCTCTGTCTCTCCGCTGTGAGATTATATGCCGCCGCGTTCCTTCATCACCGCGCGGATCTCTTTTTCCAGTCCATCAGCCTTGTTCTCCAACTCAGCCAGTTCTTCGAGCATGCGGCTTCCCAGGGATCGATCGGCTAATGTGTTGATGTTGATACGAACATTGTACCCGGCCGCCGTCAGGGAAGCGCGAGCCATGGCGAATCCCGACATGGCATCGCTGATCGCGTTGACGTTGCCATGCTTTGCGCACTTGAGCGCCAGCTCCATCACCTTGACCGCATCCTCTGAGACATGCAGCGGAATATGCGCCGCGTTCAGCGTAGACTGCGTAATGGCGTTATCGCGCTTGGCTTTTTGCTCATCGGTATCTTTGGGCAGCTTAAACGTCGCCATGAGCACCTCAAAGGAGGAGGCGTCATCGTCCACGGCTTGGGTCAATTCCTTGCGAAGTTTCTCGGCCATTACACGAATGGCCTGCATCTCGGCTTCGACCTCGGCATATTTTTTCTTACCGATGGTCAGGCCTGCAACCATGGCAACAAGTCCCGCGCCCATGGCACCGGCGTAAGCCCCCGCAGAACCGCCGCCGGGGGTGGGCGTCGGGGCGGCGAGCTGTTCGATAAACGACGGACCCGCTTCGGAGGCGGAGGAAGCGGAAGCGGCAAAGAGTCGAGATTCGAGGATCTGGCTTTTATCGAACTGGTCGAGCTGGGTATACCAGACGGCTGCATCCACCAATGCATCTTGCGGGATCAGGCCGACCAATTCACTGTGATGAATCCCCACGCCATAACGCTGGGCCTCACGTCGAATGAATTCAACAACGCGGGCGATGGGTGTGTCGTGGAAGTTGGTCAGGTTCATTGAAATTTGCGCGCGGCCATCCACGAGCAAACCAAGTCCCTTGACGTAACGCAAGCCACCCGAAGAATGCCGGATGGCCTTGGCAATCTTTTTCGCGATATCCACGTCCTCGGTGGTGAGGTAAACGTTGAAGGCGATCAACGGGTTGCGCGCGCCAATGACCGTAGCTCCTGCAGTACCAACCTTATTCGGTCCGAAATCGGGGTCACGCTCCGGCTTCACACCCATTTCTTCTTTGAGCGCTTCATACTGACCCTTGCGGATGTTTTCAAGGTTGGTGCGCTCAGGGCGTGCGGCTGCTGCTTCGTAGAGATAGACAGGGATCTTGAGCTCTGAGCCAACGCGCGCACCAAGGCGTTTGGCGATGGCGATACAATCATCCATGCTTGCACCGCCGAGTGGCACGAAGGGGCATACGTCCGTGGCGCCGATGCGTGGATGCTCGCCTGTGTGCTTGTTGAGGTCGATCAACTCAGCCGCTTTTTGGATGGCAAGGAAAGCAGCCTCCTCCACCCCGGCTGGCGTGCCGGCAAAGGTAAGCACCGTACGGTTATGGTCGAGATCGGAAGAACGATCGAGCAGTGTCACATCTGCCACGGATCGGATTGCGGCAACGATCTGGTCGATGATTTCCGGCCGGCGCGCTTCGGAAAAATTGGGGATACATTCAATCAATTGGGTCATGTTTTCTCGTGGTCAAGCGTTTTGATGGTTTTGAGTTCTTTGCACAATTATAAGGGTTATGGTGAAAAAGGTGGTTACATAAATTTCCAGCTTGTTGAAAACGATTCAAATAATCAACGGGGGCCTGAGAGGAGATAAACGCCGATCCCTGCCAAGAGGATATGGCGAAGAAAAAGCCGCCCTGAAATAGCCGCACGAGCTCCGGGTGATAGGGCAAATTGGGCAAAAAGTGCTCATTGACCTATATTACCCGCATCAATATAATGGACAAATCAGGTCTCAATCCTGCAAATTCCCCCTAGGAGCAATGCAATGAAACGTCTGCTCGCAAGTTTGTTCGCGATCGCCGTGGCTTTAACGTTACTTGTTTCATCCACAGGCATGGTGAGTGCGGCACCAGTAATCGATATTCAGATCCTGAATGTATCAGACTGGCATGGCCAACTCGAACCGATCAACGTTTCCGGCGTAAATTACGGCGGCGCAGCTTATTTGGATGCTTATTTCGACGCCGATCGCGCCTCGAATCCAAATACGATCCTGGTCACGGCTGGGGATGCGGTCGGTGCCACGCCGCCTCTCTCGAGCTTCTTTAGCGACGAACCCACCATCCTTGCAATGAACATGATGGGCTTTCAAGTGGATACATTTGGAAACCATAATTTCGATTCTGGTGTTGGCCGTCTCCAGACACAAATCGATCTTGCTGATTTCCGTTATGTTTCCGCCAACCTTCGAAACCGCAATGCCAATATCAACGGTGTTCGTGATTTTCACATCATCAATGTAAATGGCATCAAGGTTGCCTTCATTGGCATCACCAACCCCGAAGCACCCACCTTGGTCTTCCCTGGTAATTTTGGAACGATGGCCCCCACAGACCCGGTGGCTGCTGCAATTCGCGCTCGTAACGCCGCCCGTTCTGCCGGTGCGCATGTCATCATCGTTCTTGTCCACATGGGCGTGACGGGGTTCAATATCGACGCCAGCCCATACGGCCCGCTGATCGATTTCGCCAACGCCGTCGGGGCTCAGAATACACCGCTCCGCAAAGTGGACTTGATCATCGGTGATCACACCGATATCCAGTTTAGCGGGATCATCAATGGGGTCATGGTGCAAGAGAATCGCAGCAAGGGGCTGACGTATTCTCGTACCGTAATCTCGGTGGATAGTTTCACCAAAAAAGTTCTCAACCGCGCGGTCACTTTTGTATCCCCCCAAAGCTCATCAGTGACCCCAGACCCGGACATTCTCAATTTACTGGCCACCTACAATTCACAGTTGAGCCCGATTTTCAGCAGTGTGATCGGCACTTCGAACGTTTCTATTCCGCGGTCCGATAAGTGCGGACAGTCTGGCGGGCGTACATGCGAATCTCGCGTTGGCAATGTAGTCACCGACGCAATGCGTAAAACCTATAATGTCGACTTCGCGATCACCAACTCCGGCGGTCTGCGTGATTCTCTCACCTGCCCAAGTGGATACGCAGCTGGTTACTGCCCAACCTATACACCTCCCCCGTATCAGATCACGCGCGGAATGCTGCAGGCGCTTCTCCCGTTTGGCAATCAGGTAGTCACACTGACAGTCAATGGTGCTGAACTCAAATCCATCCTCGAAAACGGCTTCTCGACCATGCCTAGTGTGAACGGCCGTTTTCCGCAGGTTTCTGGGTTATGCGTTTATTATGATATCAGCCTTCCAGCTGGCTCTCGCATCACCGGAGCTGACCGTCAGGCTTTGGATGGATCCTGCACCGGGGGAGTAGTGGATCTTACAGTAAATAGCAGCTACAGCATCGCCATGAACGATTTCATGGTCAACGGTGGTGACAGCTATCCCAACTTTGCCAGCCGCTCCGTGACACGTGACATCATGGTTAACGTGGTAGCTGATTATGTTACTGCCAACTCTCCGCTGAGCGGAAGCCTGGATGGGCGCATTCAGTGTTCTGATTCGAATGGAGCTACTGCGCCAAACTGTCCTTCCATCCTGCCCTAAGCCCTCCCTTACTGAACAAAACATCCCACGAAATCGTGGGATGTTTTGTTAGAATTAGGCAACACTACTCCAACAGAAAGATGTCCATGAAAACTTCACCCCTACTTTTCTCACTTTTCTTTGTCCTTACCGCCTGCCTACCGCAACCCGCAGAACCCATCAATGTCTATCCAACACTTATGCCAACCCCGACACTGGCTGTGATCACTGCACCGGTCGAAGGCGATCGCATCATCGAGGCGGAGGAATTCTTTTATCACATGAAGCTGCATCTTGCCGGCGGAGAGATCGATCACCTTGCGGAAGAAGTACGATATCCCATTACAGTGATGGTGGACGGCGAAAGGAAAACGTTTGTTTACGCCGCAGAACTGAGCGCATATCTGCCGCAGATCCTAACAGAAGAAAATATCTCCCGCCTGATGTCTGCAGATGAATCTGAACTGGACTACACATCAGAAGGCGTCAAGATCCTTGACGGGTTGATCGTGTTTAACTTGATCTGCTTTGACCCAGCCTGCGAAAACGCCCAATTCCTAATCACGGAGATCAATAATTGATCCTGCCTTTAGCGGCTTAGCATTGCCTCTAATTTGGTTTTCACTGCAGGCCACTCTGAATCCACGATGCTGTAAAACACCGAATGCCGGATATATCCATCGGGAAGGATCATGTGATTCCTCAGCACACCTTCCTTCACACCACCGATCCTTTCGATGGCCTTTTGCGAACGGACGTTGCGCGAATCGGTCTTGAGTTGCACGCGGATCGCTCCGAGTGTTTCGAAAGCGTGGCGCAGCAGCAAGTACTTACACTCGGTATTGACGGCCGTTCGCTGAAATTCCGGGCCGTACCAGGTGCCGCCGATCTCAAGACCGCGGTCTTTGGGGACAACGTTGAGGAAACGCGTCGCACCGGCAACCCGCCCGGAGGCGAGATGAACCGCCACAAAGGGCAGGTCACCCTTGCGATTGAGGATGTCTGTCACCCAGCCGCGCATGTCGGCGTCGGTGCGCATCTCGCCGTACAACATGAAATGCCAGAAATCCTGTCCTGCGCCGATCTCTGCCAGCGCGGGGATATGCGCTTCGGTCATAGGTTCGAGGCGGACGTGCCTGCCGGTCAACGTTACGGTGGAAACCCAATCGCTCATAACACACTCCCAAACAATTCAGTGATTTTTTCGCGGCGATAATCGAATATCGAAGCCAGCCGACGGCGGATCCAAAGTGCGTTCAACGCATCGCCCGCGGGGCCGAACGGGATGGCGTAGGTCACGCGATCGGTCATCTTCACACCAGCTGAGACACGATCAAATTTATGCTCGTGATACCACAAACGGTAAGGACCGACACGCTGTTCGTCCACAAAATATTCAAGTGTCCTGACATGGCGGATTTCGGTCAACCATAGGGAACGCAAACCGCGCATAAATTCCACACGATACTCGATGATCTGGCCTTCGTACATCGCGTCGTCGCCGCCAGCGAGAATCTCAAAATTCATATCAGGCGGGGTGATGGCATTCAAGTTTTTCGGGTCACAAAAATAAGCCCAGACTGTTTCCATCGGGGCAGGGATGACCTGCTCGCGATGTAAATAATGGATCATCCTTTGAGCCACTCCGTTTCGGGCGTATCTTGTGAGGGCAGGTATGGCATCTTTGGGCCTTCAACACCAAGCAACTCAGACAAGGCCGCGCGCATGGCCGTACGATCATCCCAGAGATATTCGGTCTTGCCAAAGCACATGGACTGTTCATGCCCTTTTCCGCAAGCAAGGACGATATCGCCGGGTCGCGCCATGCGGACCGCAAAGCGGATGGCCTCGCCCCGGTCCGCAACCCGCCAAAATGTTTCACCCTCGCGTCCGCCCTTGGACGTGGCGCCTGCCGCCATCTCGCCGAGGATTCCCTCCAGCGATTCGGTGCGCGGGTCTTCGGCGGTGAGGATACTGATATCAGCCAGTTCGGCAGAGGTCTCGGCCATCATGCGGCGCTTGGCCTTGTCGCGCAGGCCTGCCGAGCCATACACAACGATGATACGTCCCTGCCGGCCAGCTTCGTCGGTGGCACTATCCCGCATGGCGCGTGCCGCTTCAAGGGCCACTTTCAATGCATTCGGGGTATGGGCAAAATCGACAATAGCCGTGAAGGATTGCCCTATTTCGATGCGCTCCATACGGCCGGGAATGCCCTTCAAAGAAGCCAATCCACGTGTGGCAATTTCCGGGGCGATCCCAAGGCCGTAGACGGCTGCGGTCAATGCTGCCAGACAGTTCGATACGTTGTACGAACCGACAAGGTCACTGGCAACCTGCACGTGGAAATCAGGCGAGTTGGCGTAGAAGTTAATTCCCGACTGGCTGTAGCGCACCTTTTCGGCGCGCACGTTCGCACTTTCGTGCAAGCCATAACTTATTTTTTTTGTTTGAATCAAATCGTTCAAAAACGGGAACGATTGATCGTCACGGTTAATCACGGCAAGGCGCGGATTTCCCTGTGATTTGGCACGTGTCTTTTCCAAGCTCTCAAAGAGGCGCGCTTTGGCGGCACGGTAATTTTCGTATGAACCGTGCTCGTCCATGTGCTCCCAGGTGATGTTAGTCACCACAGCGACATCGAACTCGCAAGCGTCCACGCGATGCTGAGCCCAGCCGTGCGAGGTGGTTTCGAGCACGACATGGGTTAATCCGGCTTCGACCATCTTCGCCAGATAAGCCTGCACATCGTGGGCATCTGGCGTGGTGACGTGGAACCCCGTGTCGAGCACCTCGTCTCCGATCACAGCGTTGACGGTGGAGATCATGCCTGCTTTTAAGCCGGCAGCGAGCAGAATATTATAGAGCAAGTTTGTGGTCGTGGTTTTGCCGTCGGTACCGGTCACGCCGATCACGGTCAGGCGGCGCGCCGGCCAGCCATGAAATGCGGCCGCCAGCCACGTCAGGGCTTGACGCGGGTCTGCGAGTCCAACGTAGGGCAGATCGGCAATCCGACTATCGCGGGTCGGGATTCCATCCCGACCTACTTCCCCCACGATCGCGGATGCGCCATTCTCGATCGCCTTCTGGATGTAATCATGGCCATCGGAAAATTTTCCGCGCATGGCAACAAACAGGTGACCGGGTTTGACCGCACGGCTATCGATGGATATGCCATTGATGGGAACGTCGGGGATCTCAGCCGGTTGCGGCAAGGGAAAGTCGGTGAAGAGGTGGGAGAGGGTTGTGGTCATTTGAGGAGGTCCGGGGATTCGCAAAATGAATTTTGCGGTACTTGTTTTAAAC
>CAYNQA010000073.1:8371-11436 GCA_964399225.1 uncultured Anaerolineaceae bacterium | reverse complement strand
ATTTTTGTTCGTCGTGCCTGTCATCGAAAAATTGCTTGGTTTGAATCCACGCCCGCGTCCCACTGTGACGGCGCGATTGACGGTCAATCTGCCCTCGCAAGCCGGTCGCGAAGATTGGTGGCCGGTGAAGTTAATCGAAAATCGAAAATCGAAAATCGAAAATTATGACGCGGAGCCGATTTTTGGAAAAAGCAACTTGATCTTCACTCTCGCATCCGCGGATGGCTTGCTAAAAATTCCCGCCGACGCGACGGGACTGTCCGCCGGGGAAGTAGTGGATGTGATGTTGATCTAAAATCCCGCAGGGATGAAATGATTGTAGAATCGAATATCGTGAAAAACAAATCC
This sequence comes from uncultured Anaerolineaceae bacterium, assembly GCA_964399225.1. Taxonomy (GTDB): domain Bacteria; phylum Chloroflexota; class Anaerolineae; order Anaerolineales; family Villigracilaceae; genus Denitrolinea. Next base: position 11,088 of record CAYNQA010000073.1, on the reverse strand, counting down.
CGAAGGGATGACATAGATATGCCATCCCTTCGGGATTGAAATATATCCGCAATCGCAGTCTATAAAAATTGCACCCCTTCAGGGTTTGTTGAAGTCATTGCATCACTTCAAAACAGAATCAAAATATGCAATCGTTCTGTCCATGGCGAGGGCGAAATAGTTCGAGATGTTGTGATCGTCTCCATCGTAGATATAAAACTCGTAGGGTTGGTTGAGGGTGTTGAGTTGAAAGGCCAGGTTTTCGGAAAACGCCAGCGGGACGTCCTCATCCGCTGTCCCGTGGTGAAGTTGAAGCGGGCCGGAGAGGCGGGCAAGATATGTGTTCGCAGATACAGCGTCCCAGAAATACGGATTCTCCGCAGGCGTCCCGTATAGCTCTGTCCATTCGGTGCGCCAGCCCGTGCCGCGTGAACTGGGCGAGGCGGTGAAGGAGCCGGTACGACGCCAGTTGTAGAGCAGGTCGTAATAGGGTGCAACCACGCCCGCCCAAACCACACCGACTTTGACATCCGATGAAATGACCATGGCGCGTAACGTCAGGAAACCGCCCATTGAGTGCCCCCACATGCCGATCTTGTCTGGGTTTACCTGTGGATGCTGCTTGATGGATGCGACTGCGTTCAACACATCAATGGTGTAACCGGGATGCCCGTACGGACCGATGGCTTCGCCCTCAGATTGATCATGTCCGCGATAATCGATGCGGAATACGATGTATCCCGCGCGAGCGAGACGGTCCACGTAGTTGATATAACGCTCGGTGGTGCGATAGACATCCGGTGGAATATAGCCGTGGTTGAAAACGATCGCCGGCCAGCCGCCCTCGGGCATCTCGCCATCTGGGACAGTGAGCAGGGCATAGATCTTGAGGCCCTCGGAAAGATAGTAAACGTAATAACGGCTGTACCCTGCGCCGCGACTCAATTCATCTTCGATGATGATCTCGCTGCCGGGATAATCCCCAGAGCGAAGCATCTCAATAGACATTGGGTGCGGGTACGGCGTGGCTGTGGGGACCGGCGTGAGGGTGGGCGTTTCGCTCGGCGGTAAGGGTGACGCGGTCGCCGTGAGAGTCGGCTCAGGGGTGAATGTGTTTGTTGCTGAAGGGATCGGCAGCGGCGTGGGGGCGGCGCATCCCGTCAGAATAAAAGCAATGATGATCCATGTAAAAACGATGCGTCTCATGTTTAGATTCCTGTAAATTCGAGGTTTATAATCCACAGACAACACGAAAGGTGAATTTTTTATGGACTTCCTGACTCGACTTTCCCAACCCGGCCGCCTCATCCTCGACGGGGCAACGGGCACCGAACTCAATCGTCGCGGCGTGGACACGGGCTTGCCGCTTTGGTCGGCCAACGCGCTGATGAGCGAAGAGGGCATGCGCGTACTGCAAACCGTCCACGAGGATTACCTGCGCGCGGGCGCAGACATCCTCACCACGAACACCTTCCGCACGCATCGCCGCGCCCTTGCTCCCAGCGGAAACGCCGACCGCGCCCTCGAACTGACCCGTCGCGCCGTGGACATTGCCCGCGCTGCCATCGCTGCCGTGCCCGCCGACCGTCCGCGATTTGTGGCAGGCTCGATCTCCACCCTCGAAGATTGCTACCGCCCGGACCTCGTGCCGACGGATGACCAGTTGCGTGCAGAACATAGCGAGCGCGTCCATCACCTGCTCGAATGCGGCATTGATGTGTTCCTGATCGAGACCATCAACACGATCCGCGAGGCGAGCATTATTGCGAAACTGGCAACCATCACCGGCACCCCGGTCATCGTCAGTTTTGTGTGCGACCGCGAGGGGAAACTGCTCTCCGGCGAGAGCCTCACTGACGCGGCTCGTGAATTGTTGCCGTTGGGGATTTGCGCCATCGGTGTCAACTGCGGACCGACTCCGAATCTCGCCAAACCGCTCAGCGAGTTGCAAGCCGCCTGCCCGCAAGATTTCCCGCTCATCGCGTACGGCAACATCGGCTATGCAGATGATGAGGTCGGCTGGGTCAACACCGACGCGGAGAAGCCATCCGCCTACTGCGAGCATGCGCTGCATTGGCCGGTCAAGATCGTCGGCGGCTGCTGCGGAACGACCCCGTCGCATATTGCGGCACTGGACGATACCCTGCGGAAAAACTCCCCCGCCTGATTTATTGCCTGCATTAAGAATTGCCTCTATAATGTCTGCAGGAAATCAATGTGACCGATCCTGTAAACCATCCACCTGGCTCAGACTCACCGTACCGCCTGCGTGATTATTTCTTGTCCACGCCGGAGATCGCTTTGTTTCGCCAGCTCCAGAAGATGACCGGCGACCGCTACCTGATCTGCCCAAAGGTCGCCCTCACCGACATTTTCACGATCGTACGGCCGAACGAGAACGTCCACTACTACAACAAGATCTTCCGCAAGCACGTGGATTTTCTTTTGTGCGAGCCAAAAACGCTCAAGCCAGCCATTGCCGTCGAGATGGTCAAGCCGATCGCAAAGAGCGAAATGCGCGCCAGCGATCAATTTGTGGAGGAGTTGTTTCTGCAAGAAGGCATCCCGCTGGTCCATGTGCCGATTGGCGAGCACTACGAAACATCCAGCCTGGTGAACCTCTTCCAGGCTGCGCTAACCAAGGCCAGGGAGGCGCCCCGCGTCCGCAAGCAAGAATCGGTGCCAATGTGCCCGGTCTGCGGAAAGATGATGGTCTTGCGCATTCACCGCGATGGCGG
>CAYNQA010000073.1:0-8271 GCA_964399225.1 uncultured Anaerolineaceae bacterium | reverse complement strand
TGCTCCAACACGTGGATGAATATCCTCGGGTCGGGCTTGATCATGCCCACCTCGCCGGAAAGTGTCACGCTATCGAAGCTGCCCAGGATCGGATACATCGCATTCATTTGCGGAAACTTTTCGGCAGAGATATTGCTCAGCAGGTGCAGATAATATCCCGACTGTTTCAGCAGCGATACGATCTCTGCAGTCCCAGGCACAGCCTCGCGAAGTGTATCGGCCCAGCGCTCATCGTAGAGACGGAAGAGGTGCGCATATTGCGGATACAGCCGCGAGATGTCCGCGACGCATTCGGCAAAGGGCTGGCCGCTGTCCATGCGGGAATTCCATTCGAGGAAGTTAACCTCAGCGAGGAAGTCCCGAAGCGCTGCGGGGTCCGGAAAGAAGCGGTCGTAGATGGCGTACAAATTCCAGTTGACAAGTACGTTGCCAAAGTCAAATATGATGGTGGGTTTGGTCATGGGGTGGTTGAGATGAGTCGCCAGAATTCGATCCCGTCATAGCCGGTGGAGCCGGTGGCCTGCCACTGTTTTTCGGTCCATTCATGGAACATGCCTACGTTGGGATCGTTGGGGTCATAGAGTAATACTTCCTGGATCACAAAGCCATCGCCTGCATTGTAATTGGTTACAGAGTAGGCGCGCCCGTTGCTGTCCACACGGTTGACGACCAACATGTGCTCGAAGTTGCCGCCATTGCCTGCATAGATGTAAACAAAATCCCCAGGCATGAGCGGATTTGTTTTCCAGTCGATCTGGTCGATGCGCGTGCGAATTCGCATGGATGCGTATTGGCTGGCGGGAAAAGCGGTGGATAGTTTCTCGCGCCCCGGCCCATCGTCGGGGTTGAGCAGCCAGAAATTATATGGCACCAATCCAGCACGGATCAGACCGGACTGGCTGAGAATCGAAATGGAAAGCGGGCCGCAGATGAGGGTGGGCGAGCCATAGCCTTTGCCATTGATCTGTTCGCCAAGTTTGCGCGCCTCGCTAAATGTGCCAGCCAAAAACTGGAGGGATGTTTCGTACAAGCGTACCAACTCGGGTTCACTGCGAGGGCCGATGGCGGTCAGGTCACCGCGCAATAGCAGGATGTTGCCGGGGCTGAGGGTGGCGGTGGCGGCAGGTTCCAAGGTGGATGTGGATGTAGATGTGGGTTGGAGTAGCGTGGCGGTGGGGGTGGGAGAATAAGTTGCCGTCAGCGCAACAGGGGTGATCTCTGCAAGTGTTGGCAAGGCAGCTTGCGTTTGGATGACGACCGTGGGCGTGTTGAGAAAACCCGGGCGGATATCCGCTGGGATGGTTTGAGGAGCGGCAAAGGCGATCGCGCCTGCCATCAAGATGAAGATGACGCCACCGATCATTAGTCCGATCAGGAGGTATTTCAAATCACGCAGCATGGGCGGGGATTTTAACAGAGAATCCGCTTGCCGAAACCAGCAGAAAACCGCCTCGCTTCATGAGATGCCGTGAAAAGCGAGGCGGTTCCACCCGCAAGCAAATGCTGAAAATGCGTTTATCGCCGTTTTGGGAGAGTGCTTTGGAAATCAAATCCACCGCAAAAAGCCGGCAAAGACGATCAGCGCGAGAATATCCACCGCCCATAATGCACCGACGGTTTGGATCTTCTGTTTCATGGTTGGCATGTCGTAAACCCAGAACGTGAACACAAAAAACCACAAATAGCCAAAGATGAAAATAAAGAAGGGCATGGCGCGACCCCACCAGGGCCAATCCCACGTCAGGGCGCCGGCGGAATTCAGGATGAACTCAACAAGGACGCAGAAGATCGTACCGAATATCGCCACCGCCCAGCGATTTGGCAGGCCGAAATATTTGGCATCTTTGTCGGGATGAAGCATTTTCGTCCACACGATACCTGCCACGGCGAACATGAACATCGTCTCGATGTTGAGGCCGACAAGGATCAAGTACGCTGTAGGGCCTGGTTCCGCCCAGATGGGGGCATACCCCGTATAGCGAAAGACCAGGCTGTTGATGATCTCATTTAGCCAGTCTGCGCCCCAAAAGGCCAGCCCTGCCAACACGGCATTCCAATTGCGCTTCTCGGTTTCCACGGTGTAGACGTAGAACACGAATGACAGCAAGGGGATCACATACCACTGGAAATTGCCCAAATCGCGTAACTGCGACAAGGCGCGTATTGCGTTTTCGGTCATGGTGCCCTCCGAAGGGATTTGTTGTAATAAGTATAGGGCAAAATCCGCAATTTGGTTCATCACAAAGGCAGATGAACGGCCTGTATGCGGAGGATGGATTTCACTAACCCCGTGTATTGTTCCATGCTACATTGAGGGTCCAATCCTTTTTTGGAGATACAAATGTTCACCGACTTTACGCAAGCGCGCAAGTACGTGATGGATAATCACATCGAGGTCATCGACCTCAAATTCTGTGACCTATGGGGACGCTGGCATCACCTGACCATTCCCGCCAGCCAATTCGAGGTCGACCTGATGGATAGCGGTGTGGGTTTCGACGGTTCATCTGTCGGACTTAAATCGGTCAAGTCGGGAGACATGATCCTCATCCCCGACCTTTCCACCGGATTCCTCGATCCCTTCTGGGAGCTGCCCACCCTGAGTTTCATTTGCACCACGTTTGAAGCTGATACGCATGCCACCTTTGCCAATGATCCGCGCAATCTGGCCGGCCGTGCTGAGGAATATATGCGGAGCGCCGGTATCGCCGACGAGAGCCGCTGGGGGCCGGAGTTTGAGTTCTACGTGTTCGACAGCGTCCGTTATGAGTCCGGGGTGAACCGCGCCAGTTACGAGGTTACCAGCCACGAAGCGGACTGGAACAGCGCGGATGGCGGTCACGGACATTACATCCCGTTGCATGGCGGCTATCATGCAATCCCGCCGAAGGATCAACTCTTCAACCTCCGCGCGGACATGTCGCGGCGGCTCGAAGCGATGGGCGTGCCGGTCAAGTATCATCATCACGAGGTGGGCGGGCCCGGTCAATCCGAGATCGAGACGCCGATGATGGGGCTGGTCCAATCGGGCGACGCGACGATGAAGATCAAGTACGTCACCAAGATGGCGGCGCACGCGCGCAACCAGACGGTCACGTTCATGCCCAAGCCGTTGTTCGGCGAGGCGGGGAGCGGGATGCACTTCCACCAGCATTTGTTCAAGGCAGGTGCGAATCTGTTTTACGATAAAAGCGGATACGGCAATCTCAGCAAGGAAGCGCTTTGGTACATTGGCGGCCTGCTCTCACACGGACCGGCTCTGCTGGCGCTCACCAACCCCTCCACCAACTCGTATCGCCGCCTCGTGCCGGGCTTCGAGGCACCGGTCAACGCGTTCTTCTCGCTGGGCAATCGCAGCGCCGCCGTGCGCATCCCGAAGTATGCCAACCAACCTGACACGACGCGTATCGAGTTCCGTCCGCCCGACGCCACCTGCAACGTCTACCTCGCCCTGGCCGCCATGCTCATGGCCGGATTGGACGGCATCGCGAACAAGATTGATCCGACTGCGGCAGGGTTCGGTCCCATCGACGCGAACATCTTTGCTTGGAACGACACCCAACGCGCGGACATCAAATCACTGCCATCATCGCTAAACGATGCCTTGCTCGCTCTTGAAGCAGACCACGCGTTCCTGCTGGCAGGCGATGTCTTCAACGAGGAACTGATCCACCAGTGGGTGGATTTCAAGCGCAATCAGGAGTACTTCCCCGTGCAGAATCGCCCGCATCCATATGAGATGAACCTGTATTTTGATGTTTAAGAGCGATTTTACTTAATCAAAAACATCCCTCCGCAACCATCTGCGGAGGGATGTTTTTTTACGAAGTGTACTACGCTGTTGCTGTGACTGTGCGTCGTACGAATTGCACGAGCGCTTTGATGATATCAACACCGCCGGCGACGATCGCTATGACAAGTGCGATCTTTAAGCCTTGCGCGGCCATTGTAGCTATGATCTGCGCCGCATCCGCGGGCATGGACAAGCCGCTCATCAACGCCTCGGGAGACAATTCGATGATGGATGGACCAGTCAGCATGGCGTAGGACAGGGCGATGTTGCCGCCTTTGATGGCGATCCAGAACCAGCGTGTTGCGGCTGTCCAACGCATCTGCTGGAGCAACATCAGGTCACAGCCGATCTGCAGCGCCCAGATCAGGTTCAACCACGGCATGTAGGTGAAAAATGCCTGTGATAGGAAGGGGATAAAGGAGCTGCCTGTCTCAGAAAAGACATAGATGCCGATGTACTCAGGGTAGATGTTGAAGAGCACGAATGCTAATACGGTGAAAACGATCTCAGCGATCAGGCTGCCGCGGCTCACCTGGTCTGCATCTTCCACGTCTGGCAGGTCGCGCGGATTCCAAAGCTGGTCTTCCTTCTCGTCAAACTTGAGATCGGGCGCAAAGTACTGGATGAGTGCGAAGACCAGTACGATATTTCCAAAGGCGGCCATCAACCCAGAGAAATACTGGACGAAGGCATTCGAAATGGTCCGGGCAAGTTCGAGCGGGGCGGCCTCACCGCGCATCAGGTTGATGGCGAGCCCTACGATTGCCACAGCGGTCAGAACGGCGACGACGATCTGAAGGATCATCCAAAACGTTGGGAAGAGTTGCGGGCCGACGAGGTAGCGCTCGGGCAGGTACGAGGCGGCGACCTTGTCCGGCTTGCCGTATTCTTTCAACACGGCGACGGTCATTTCTTCGTCCACGGCGCGGCCTTCTTTCTTACTGCGGTCTTCGAGCATGTCCTCCAACGCCGAGCGGATCTCCTTCTCGATGTCTGTGCGGGATTTCTGCGGGAGTTTGCGTCCGACCTCGCGGACATAGCGGTCAATGAGTTTCATGATATTTTTCCTTTCCTTTTAGGCAAGCATTTTTTTCATTGTGGCAACGATCGCATACCACTCTTCTTTTAGGCGGGGGAGTTGTTTCTTCCCATCCGCGCTGATGACGTAATAACGACGGGGGCGCGCTTCTTCGATCTTCCAGACCGATTCGAGCAGTCCCTGTGACTCGAGGCGGCGGAGCAGGGGGTAGAGCGTACCCTGGTCCACGTCCAGCCCCGCATCGGAAAGGCTTTTTAGCAATGAATAGCCGTATTGCGCCTCGCCGAGTTGGGCCAACACGGCCAGCACGATCACGCCGCGCCGCAACTCCAAAATTACACTCTCGGACGTTTGTTGCTTGGTCATATCTTTTATCCTTTACTGCATTATACTGTGTATTATACAGTATGTCAAGGGGAAAGTATTAATAAAAAACAGGCTTCTATGCAGAAGCCTGTTTTTAGAGGGTAAGGGAAAACTACGAGCGGCTCATGGTGACGAACACCATCGGTTTGCGTTTCGCCTGGTCATAGAGATAACTCTTGACCGCGGATGCGATGTCTTTTTCCGAGTCCATGCCGTCGGTCTCGACGACTTTCATCACGCGGCGACGGACCTCGGGGATGAGTCGGTCCGCATCCTCGGGGGAGAGGAAGCCTCGCGTCAGGACCTCGGGTTCGTGGATGAGGCGGCCCGTTACTTTGTCCACGCTCAAGTCGATGATGACAATGCCGCTGCGCGCCAGTTGCTCGCGCTCCTTCATGACATCGTGATCGATGTCGCCGATCGATTCACCGTGGACAAACACATAATCGCCGGGGATGCGCTCGCCGAGGGTGAGCTTGCCGTTGTGGAGTTCCACGATCTGGCCGTTCTCAACCACCACAATGTTCTCCGCCTTGATGCCAACCTGCTCCGCCAGCCAGGCATGGCGCTTCAACTGGCGCAACTCACCATGAATGGGAAGGAAGTGTTTCGGCTTGACGAGATTGATGAGGAGCTTTTGCTCTTCTTGACTGGCATGCCCAGAAACATGGACAGGTGCGATGGCGTCATAGATCACATTCGCACCAAGACGAATCAGGCGGTTAATGGCGCGGCTGATGGTCTCTTCGTTGCCCGGGATGGGATGGGAGGACAACACGATCGTGTCGCCGCGCTTCACGTCGAATTGGCGATTGGACCCGGTCGATAAGCGGCCAATGATCGAGGAAGGTTCACCTTGGGACCCTGTACACATGATGACGACTTTGTCGTCGGGCAGGTGCAAGGCCTGATCGATGGGTACAAGGGTTTCATCTGGAACGATCAAATATCCAAGTCTGCGTGCGATCTTGGCGTTTTCAACCATGCTCGTCCCAGCAAAGGCGAGTTTGCGGCCGCTTTTCACAGCCGAGTCTGCGGCTTGTTGAATCCGCGAGATCAGAGATGCAAAAGTGGCGATGATCACTCGTCCAGGTGCGGTGGCAATGACCTGGTCGAAGGCCGGGCCGATGACGCGCTCCGACTGGGTCCAACCGGGCCGTTCGGCATTAGTGGAATCGCTCAAGAGCAAGTCCACTCCGCGCTGGGAAAATTCCGCAAGTTTGGCATAATCCGTCGGCCAGCCATCTACGGGAGTATGGTCCAGCTTGAAATCACTCATGTGGATCACAAGACCGGCGCCGGTGGTGATGGCAAGCCCGATCGCATCGGGAATGGAGTGCGAAACGTGGAAGGTTTCTATCTGAAACTTGCCGACCTGGAATTTCTCTCCCGCTTGCACCTTTCGGAGCTCAGCCTTGTTGTAGCCATTGCGGGCCAGCTTACCTTCGATCAGGCCGAGAGTAAGCGGCGTGGAATAGATCGGAACCGGGAACTGCTCGAGCACATGGCGGATGGCGCCAATGTGATCCTCGTGCCCGTGTGTGATGACGATTCCCCGCACGCGTGCAGCTTTATCCAGCAGGTAACTGAAATCTGGAATGATATAGTCGATGCCCAGCATGTCGTTTTGCGGGAACATGATGCCGGCATCTACAATGAGAATATCACCGTCATATTCGTACGCGGTCATATTCTTTCCCACCTCTCCCAAGCCCCCGAGAGGAATGATCTTTAGTTTTTCTTTCTTACTCATATGGTATGTACACCTCGATTTTCAAGATATGTTATTTATCCGCCATGGGCGGTTAAGTTCAACGAAGAAAAAGCCCGGCAAAGGAACCTCTGCCGGGGATGTTCACGTGCGACATGGATTGTGGTCACGAAAACTGCCAAAGGCAGGAAAATTCAACGTTGCTGAAGGAAAGTATAGCAGGGCGGTGGGGTTTTGTCTATGCTGGCGATGTAAGCAAATGATTAACATTGAAGCACCCCCCTTCGAGATCATTTCGAAGGGGGGTGTTATGCCGTGTTACTCTTTGATCTGTTTCACTTCGCCGGCGCCGCTAATGGCGCGGGTGACGGAGGGGGAGCCGTAGTAGTTCACAGAACCGGCTCCGCTGATGGAGGCGTTGAGACTTTCCTCAACCCGCAGAGTCGCCGAGCCCGCTCCGCTGATGCGCACGTCGGCAGTCTGTGTGCTCAGGTCTGGGGAATTGAAGCTGCCAAAACCACTGATGGTCAAGGTCAGGTCCGTGACTGTGCCGCTTGCATTGAATTCGCCGGCACCGCTCAGGGAGGCAGTCAGTTCATCCAACTCCAGGTTGTTCAGGTTCACATCACCTGCACCGCTCAGGAAGATCTTGAGCGTGTCACCCTTCAACCCTTCCACGGTCAAGGCGCCGGCCGTGGAGAAATCCACCTGGCGTAATTGCTTCACCGTGATCGTGATGCGGATGATCTTGGTGGGGTTGACGCGCTTGTCATAATCGCGTTCATTGTTTTCGATGTGCAGGGTGCCGTTGCGTACCTCAGTGCTGATCTGTGGGAGAAGGTTGTCTTCCGCTTCGATCGTCAAGGATTCGGCTGAGCCTTGCTTGATGATGACCTCGGCTGGATAATCGATGTCGATCGAATCGAAGCCCGAAACTTTGCGGGTCTCGCTGTCCATCACGCCGGAACCTCGTACGCGCCCGATGCCAAAACCCTCACCGAAATTCCATCCGTTCAGGGCGGGACCATCATCCCAGCCAAGCTGCGGTGCGAAGAAGACTGTAGCGGCTGCGCCAATTACCACCAGGGCGGTTACAACCATGCCCAGCGGGCGCCACAATCCGCGCAGGATGAGGCCGACACCAAGGGCGATCAAAACATACGGCCAGATGTGAGTAAGGGCCCACAAGTTGTCTGCAGGGATTCGTCCCATGCTGATCAGCAGCCAGATTACACCGGCTGCAATAAATGTCAGCGGCCAGAAGACTGAACGATTTTCTTTCATTTTTCCTCCGAAATGTTGCTGGATGCCAGGCTCTCTTCTTTGCGGAAGAACAAGCCTGAGCGTTTGAGAACAAGGTAG
>CAYNQA010000072.1:0-11444 GCA_964399225.1 uncultured Anaerolineaceae bacterium | reverse complement strand
TGCGTCTTCCAGTCCACGTACACCAACCCGAATCTTGGACCGTACCCCAGCGCCCACTCAAAGTTATCCATCATGGACCAGTGGAAATAGCCCTTCACGGGAATTCCATCCTCGATCGCGCGATGCACCTGCGCGATATGATTTTGCAAATAGCGAATTCTCCGTTCGTCGCGCACACGGCCATCGAAATCCACACCATCAGGCACAGGGACGCCGTTTTCGGTGATCATCAACTCGCAGGTTGGTTGGTAATCCCACACCTGTTTCAAAATATCGTACATCCCTTCGGGATAAATTTCCCACATCCCCGAATACTCATTCCCTTCGGGTTGCACCTGCGCCACATTGACCACAGGGAATTTCGAGTCGTGCTTCATCACCGCCCGCGAATAGTAGTTGACACCAAGAAGATCCACCTGACGGATCTTTTCCAGATCGCCCGCCTGAATGATCTTTCCGGTCAATATTTTTGCGATCGTGGATTCCTGGATTGGCGATGTGCCTTTCAATAGCGGGTCGAGCACGATACGGTTCATGAACATGTCCACGCGTTCGGCAGCTTCCTTGTCCTTTTTTGAATCCGTGGCGGGGTGCACGGGATTCAAGTTGAGCGTGATGCCGACCTTCACAGGGCGTTTGATCTCTGCTCGTATCGCTTCCGTTGCCAGACCATGCGAGAGCAATATATGGTGAAGCGCCTTCACTGCCGCGGGTAGATCTTTTTTGCCGGGCGCGTGATCACCAAGGAAGTGTCCCACGAACGAAGCCACCCACGGTTCGTTGTGCGTGAACCAAACATTCACGCGGTCGCCCAACCGTCCCGCCACCACACGCGTGTACTCCACAAAATGATTTGCAGTATCACGATTCGGCCAGCCTCCTTTGTCTTGCAGGGCTTGTGGCAGGTCCCAGTGGAAGAGACACACGTACGGTTCGATCTTGCGTTTGAGCAACTCGTCCACAATGCGGTCGTAAAAATCGAGCCCCTTTTTGTTCACGCGCCCTGTCCCATCGGGCAAAATGCGCGTCCAGGCCGTAGAGAAACGATACGCCTTGATGCCCAACTCCGACATCAAGGCGATATCTTCTTTCCAGCGATGATAATGATCGGCGGCTATATCCCCGGTTTCCTCGTTCGCGATCTTGCCCTTCGTATGGCTGAACGTATCCCAGATCGAAACCCCGCGCCCGTCCTCATTCCATGCCCCCTCGATCTGATACGCCGACGTCGCGACTCCCCAAATGAAATTTTTCGGAAATGCAAGTGTGGTCATATTATCTCCCGATCGATTGAAGGATGAATGGCGCAGCGCTCAAAAGGGCGCATGTACACAGTCCGATCACCAGAATGGTCAGGCAGGTGGGCAGCATGCGCCGCAGCCATGTCCACCCGACATATGCGCCCAGGGCTTTTGCCGCAACGGGCTGTGCCTGACGTAGCAGATCGCTCGCTTCCACTTCTGGACGTGGAGCGGGCGCGGGCTTCGCAGGCCGCACCTCCACTTTGGGCGCGGCTGCCCGTCGCAGCCCTGCAGGGATGGTGAGATTCGCTCCGCAGTAGGAACAACTCATTTGGGTGCTGCCCGCTTCGGGCTCGTTCGGACCGCCGCAAGCAACGCAGGGAAAAGTGTCAGCCATGTTGTAGTCTCCTGTGACTTCAATTATACGGGCAGGTGGTCAATAAAACAAAAGGCTGACTCAATGTTGAGTCAGCCTTTTTGTCATCGGATCAATTCTTGTTAGTGCTCGCCCTTCGCCAGAGCCATGATCTCGTCTTTGGTCTCGTAGATTTTGACCAGTTTGCCGTCCTGCATTTGCAGCACGCGATCCACGTACTGACACATCCGCAGATCGTGCGTGACCATGATGCCTGCACGGTTGTTCTCGTGGATGAGCGCCGCAAAGGTCTGCACCACCTGGAAGGCGCGCTCCGTGTCGAGACTGGCGGTGGGTTCGTCTGCCAGAACCAGTGTCGGGTTGTGGATCAGGGCGCGGGCAATGGCCACGCGTTGCTGCTGGCCGCCGGACATTTGCGCAGGCAGGTTATGCAGGCGCTCGCCCAGGCCGAGACGGGAAAGCAGTTCCGCAGCACGGATGCGTTCGCCGTGGCTGAGTTTCCCATTCAGGCGCAGCATCAATTCCACATTCTCCTGCGCCGACAAAAACGGGATGAGGTTGTTTGATTGGAACGTGAAGCCGATCTTTTGGCGGCGCAGCACCACGCGCTGGCGTTCGCTCATTTTCGATAGGTCCTGCCCGTCGATGAGCAGTTGCCCGCTGGTGGGGGAGAGCAACGCGGCCAGCATCGAGAGCATGGTGGTCTTGCCCGAACCGCTTGGGCCCACCAATGCGACGAATTCGCCGTGCTTCACTTGAAAGGATACTTTATCCACGGCATAGATGGGTGCACCATCCACCATGAACGACTTGACAACATCTTTGACTTCGAGCGCTACATTGTTTTCCATGTGTCCCTCCTACGAAAGGCGCAAGGCCTTGAGCGGCTCGATGCGGACAGCATAGATGATCGAGACCAACCCGCCGAGCGGGCCGATGAGCAGCAGTGCAATGACCGCGATCAGTGACGCCTGCCCGTTGAATACGATCGGCACAGTGGGAGGAAAGGTCAGCGAAAAGGCGTATGCCAGACCGCCTCCGATGGCCACGCCAAACGCAGTGACAACCATGATCTGAATGACCGAAGCCCAACCAACCACGCCGTTCGATGCGCCGATGGCTTTCATCACGCCGATCTGCGGCACCTTCTGTAACACTTGAATCTGGAAGAAACCGCCGATGACCAGGATGCCGATCAGCAGCGTAAAGACTGCCTGCGTGTTGACCGTGCTCTGTTGTGCGGAGTATCCCGGCACGTTCTCGATGGCGGTCTGAATGTCGGCAAGTTCCACATTGCTCACGCGGTCGAGGATATTCGCTTTGACAGTCTCGATATCAGCGCCAGGCTGTGCTTTGACAGCGATCACATTGACCGTAGTGCTTTCCCGCCCCAGTTCTGTATCCGACTTGGTGCGCATCTTGTCCCAGTTGGAGAAAGTCACGAAGATGGAAGGCGCAAACTGGTACAAATTACCATCGGTCATGCCGATCACCTTCAACTCATAGAATTCATCCTCGGTGCCTTGTGTCGAGCGGATGGTGATGCGGTCGCCGACCTTGATGTTTGTGCGCAGTGCCACGTTCTTGTCGATCAGCACCTCGGCGGCCAATTCGCTTTGCAGGTTTTCGCCATCGATCACGGCAGGCGCGCCCGGTGCCCCGGGCTCCACGCCGAGAATGGACACTTTCAGCACCTCGTCTTCGGGCAGGAGAATGGCCGTGCCTGATGCGGCGATCACACCGGCGTTCTGCACCCCGTCCACGCGGCGGATGGTGCGCGAGAGACTCTTGTCCACGCGGCTGGAGGGGATGACAAAATCGGACTTCTCAAGGAAGACCAGGATGTCAGCATCCAGGTTGGCAAGGTACTGACGGTTCGAGTTGGCCAAGCCCTCACCGAGGGCGGCAATGAACAGTACCAGCAGGGTGATCAGCGCGATCACCAGACTCACCAACAGGAAGCGTCCGCGATTGCGTGCCACTTCCTTGATGGCGAGATAAATGGATAGGAAAAAGTTTTTCATGATTTTTTGCGGGTCGTGCGGGCTTTCGTTTTCTTGGCTGGCTGACGCTTGACCGCCTTCTTGGCCGGGGTCTGCACGCCAAACTTGCTTTCCTCGCCTTCCGGTGTTATCTTGGCGTCGATCGGGGTGGCCCACTCCATGCCCATGATGCCTTTCAATAGCAATTCCACCGGCGGGTGGTCGGCGATGTCCTCGTAATAGTATGGCAGGCGCACACGGCCGTCTTTGCCGATAATGAACGTGCCAGACATGACGAAGGTATCCTGTCCTTTCGGGGCAGGTTCAGGCGTGAAGCCTTTGGTTTCCTTTAGCCGCTTGTTCGATTTCCAAATGCTCGGAGAGAGCAGGGTCTGGAACCAGGTGCCGCGTCCCAGCCCGTAGGCAGAGTACGCTTTGCGGTCGGGGTCGGCCAGACAGGTGGCGCCCGGTGCCCGTTCAGCACAGAAGCGTTTGGCCTCCTCCGGTGTCCCCTGCGTTACGATGACCAGAGTCAGTCCGTGCTTTTGGAGCTCCGGCTGGGCGGTGTGCAGTTCATCCATCATCTCCTTGCATTGCGGACAGCCAAAATGACGGGTGAACGCCAGCACCAGCGTCTTCTTCTTCCAGAATGAGGATAGTTGGACCGTATTTCCATCCCCATCCAGGACAGGGAGATCGGGTGCGAGATCGTTGAATTTGAGGTGGGCTAGGTTTGGCATAGGCGGCTATTTTAGCAATCGTGACTCTCAAAACATATCAGGTTATTCGGAGCGATTTTTCCGATTTTTCTATCTCACTTCATTGTAAGCCCTTTTTCTTAACTGCCTGTAATCTCTTGCATCTTGACAGTGCAATCTTTCGTGGTTATAAAAAACCGACCGATTAGTATGTTTATTCTTGTCCGACATTTCGCCAATCGGCGGCCTGCTGGCCGCTTTTCTTGTGCCTGAATTATGGAACCCATCATCGAATTACGCAACGTAGTCAAGATCTATTCCAGCGAGGCGGGAGAGTTCCCAGCCTTGCGGGGGATCAATTTAAATGTTCAACCCGGCGAATTTCTGGGAGTCGTAGGCAAGTCGGGGGCGGGAAAATCGACCCTGCTGAATATGATCAATGGCGTCGACCACCTGACCTCTGGGGAAGTGACCATTCGCGTCGGGGCCGACGAGGTGGCGGTTCACCAGCTCTCCGAGTCGGACCTGGCCCTCTGGCGCGGGCGCACCATGGGCATCATCTACCAATCCTTCCAATTGCTTCCCATGTTGACGCTTATCGAGAACATTATTTTGCCCATGGATCTGTGCGGCTTGTACAAACCGCGCGAAAGCCTGGATCGCGCCATGGAATTGCTGCGCCTGGTGGAGATCGAGGAGCATGCCAACAAATATCCCACGCAGATCTCAGGCGGACAACAGCAACGCGTAGCCATTGCGCGGGCGTTGGTCAATGACCCGCCAATTCTCGTCGCTGACGAGCCGACCGGCAGCCTCGACTCGCTGACCGCCGATCATATCTTTGATGTGTTCGAGCATCTGGTTACCGATCAAGGCAAAACGATCGTGATGGTTACGCATGATAGTTCGCTAACCTCACGTTTCTCCCGTCACCTTACCCTGACTGATGGCGAGATCGTTTCCGAGCTTGTTACGGAGAGGGGGGCAGCATGACTTTGCGTGTAGCAGATGTGGCAGGTGATGGTATCAGTACAAACGATGAAACGCGAGAACCCATCGAAACATCCGATGTTTCTACGCCGATGATCGAGACGCATAAGATCGTAAAGACGTACAAGAATGCGGCGGGGGAGTTCGTGGTGCTCAAGGGCGTCGACCTGACCATCGAGCGCGGTGAATTCGTTTCGATTGTGGGCAAGTCGGGCAGCGGCAAATCCACCCTGCTCAACATGATCACCGGCATCGACCATCCCACCTCGGGACAGATGATCGTCGGCGGCGTGGATATTTATCACAACATGACCGAGTCAGCCCGCTCGCGCTGGCGCGGGCGTAATCTTGGCATCGTGTTCCAATTCTTCCAACTCTTGCCCATGCTTACCCTGCTCGAGAATGTCATGCTTCCGATGGATTATGCGGACATGTACGATTTTGATGAGCGTCCGCAAAAGGCCAAGGAATTATTGAAATTGGTCGGGTTGGAAAAAGAAGCCAGTAAATTACCTGCTGCCGTTTCCACCGGACAGCAACAGGCCGCCGCGATTGCCCGCGCCATGGCCTGTGATCCACCGCTGCTCGTGGCAGACGAACCGACCGGCAACCTTGACTCCAAGTCTGCGGATAAGATCATTGAAGTGTTCCAGCATCTTGTTGAGCGCGGCAAGACCATCGTAATGGTCACGCATGATCCCTCCCTCACGTCGCGTACGCATCGCAATATCATCATCTCGGATGGCGAGCTGATCGATGAGACCATCTCGCGCGCGCTGCCGTTGCTCCGTCACCGCCACATGCTTGAGATGACAAAGAAAGCTGTTCGAAAGACCTTCCAACCCGGCGAAATGATCCTGGAGTGCGGAAAAGGCGTCCATGACTTGTATCTCATCGATCACGGATCGGTGGATGTGATGAAAGAGACCGGCAACGGCGGCAAGGTGTTGGCGCGCCTCACCGAAAACGACTTCTTTGGGGATATCGAGCTTTTACGCGGCGGCCAGGCCATTGCCTGCGTCCGCGCAGGGACCCAGTCGCCGGTGGATGCACTTGTTGTCAACGGCGAGGATTTCATGCGAATCATCAGAGAGTCGCCCATCACCGCTGAAGCGCTCGGAAAGATCGTCGCCGCACGGCTAAAAGAAAATACCAGTTCTCCCGCGCAAGTGTAATTTGCGCAAGAAATAATTTTTGTGACTACGAAACCAAGTACCCATATGACAATCAGACCAAGATGGCGTAAAGTCATCCACGACCTGTTCGATAACAAAGCCCGAACATTGCTGGTGGTGTTTTCCATCGCTGTAGGTGTGTTTTCCATCGGTGTCATTGCAGGCGCGTATCAGATCATTTCCAATGACATGAGCGAAAGCTACGCCGCCAACGTGCCATCGAATATCGAGCTGCGTATGGTGGATTTCAATGAGACCACGCTCGAGCAGGTGCGCAATTATCACGGCATCGAAGACGCCGAGGGGCGCCGCGTGTTCAGTGTTCGTGTGCGTGCACAAGGCAGCACCAAATGGACCGTGCTGGAACTGGTGGCCTTTGATGATTTCGAGGGCAACAAGGTCAACCTGCTTGTGCCGCTCGAAGGCAAATTCATCCCGGGAAAACGCGAGATCGTTCTCGAGCGTGACGCTGTCAGCCATGTGAATGCAGCGGTGGGAGACGTGTTGGAATTCCAACTCCCGGACGGATCGATCAAGTCCATGCCATTCGTCGGTGTTGTGCAGGATACCGCCATGGGCGCAGGTGATTTCCTTGCTTCGCCGTACGCCTACATTGACCAGGACACGCTTCAGTATTTACAGGAGCCGCGCGAGTACAACCGTATCTACGCCACGGTAAGCACGTATGGTGACGATATTGAGCACATACGCGCGCTCGGCGCAGATCTGAAGACCGACCTCGAAAAGGGCGGTGCGTATGTTGTCCGTTCGCGATTCTCCGAAACCCACAATCACCCGCTTGCCAATAACATCAATGCGGTCTTGGGCATTCTCCTTGCTTTGGGCATCCTGATCGTTTTCCTTTCGAGCTCGCTCATTGCGAATACGCTGGCGGCCCTGCTCCAACAACATACACGTCACATCGGCGTGATCAAGTTGATCGGCGGGCGCAGCCGTCAAGTGCTGGTGATGTACCTCGCGCTGATCATGTCCTTTGGCGCGCTTGCGCTGGCGATCTCGATCCCGCTTGGCGGACAGGGCGCATACGGATTGGCGGCCTTCATTGCCAGCGAATTGAACTTTAACCTGCTGGGGTATCGCATCGTGCCCTCGGCGCTTCTCATTCAGACTCTGGTCGGGCTCCTCGTGCCCCTGATCGCCGGGCTCGCCCCGGTCGTTGGCGGCGCGCGTGTGACGGTGGTGGAGGCGATCAGCGGGGAAGCTGGTCGCGATGAAATGAGCCGCCATGGGGCCGGGAAGAAGCGAGTCTCGCGTTTGGAGTGGCTGCAGACCCAGTTCACGATCCTGCTTGCGAAGCGCGGAATCCACATCCCGCGGCCGTTCGTCATCTCGATGCGAAACACGTTCCGCCGACGCGGCCGCCTGGCGTTGACGTTGTTCACACTTACGATGGGCGGCGCGATCTTTATCGCGGTGTTCAATGTGCGCGTGACCCTGCACGATTACATCGACTCGATCAGCAGTTACTTTGTCGCAGATGTGTCAGTGGATTTCGATGCGCCGTATCGCCTGAATGAGATGGAGCAGGTGATCACGCAAGTGCCCGGTGTGGTGCGCCTGGAAGGCTGGCAGTTCGTGAGCGGGGAGTTGCTGGGCAAGGACGGCGAGGTGGTTGAAAATTTGAACATTTTTGCGCCTCCCGCCAACAGCGAGTTGATCGAGCCGATCCTGGTGGAGGGGCGTTGGATCGAACCGGGTGATGTGCGTAAGTTCGCGGTTAGCGAGGCGGCCTACAAGTATTATCCCGACCTCAAGCCCGGTGACTTTGTGAAAGTGACCATTATGGGCAAGGAAGAAACATGGGAAGTGGTGGGCATTTTCAAGTTCGTGGACCGCGAAGGCATGCTGGCGTATGCGCCGTATGAATACATTTCGCAGACCACGAACATGGCCAACCGCGCCTACATGTTCCGTGTGGTGACTGAACGACACGCGCGTTCTTATCAGGATGCGAAGGCCGAGGAGTTGGATGCCTTCCTGCGCGAGAAGGGATACAAAGTCCATTCGGCGGAGGCGGGCGGCGCTGCGCTCGATGTGGCGGTGGAAAGCCTCGATACCTTGGTGGTATTTCTGCTCATCATGGCGGTGTTGACGGCCATCGTCGGTTCAATGGGGCTGACCGGGACGATGGGCATGAATGTGCTCGAGCGCACGCGTGAGATCGGTATTACACGCGCCATCGGCGCCGATGACCGCGCCGTAATGCGGACGGTGATCGCCGAGGGCGTGGTGATCGGCATGATCTCGTTTGCGATGGCGATCGTGCTGTCGATCCCGTTTACGTATTTGCTTTCGACCATTGTGAGTTTGGCAACGTTTGAGACCCCGATCGATACGCACTTTACATGGATGGGCTATGCCATCTGGCTGGCGCTCGTCCTGGTGCTCTCGGCTGTGGCATCCATTGTCCCTGCGCGGAATGCGGCAACGATGACGATCCGCGAAGTTCTGGCGTATGAGTAGCTATTGGCTATTAGCTATTGGCTGTTAGCTGTTGGCTTTTGTCTAATGATTTGGAGAGGTAAAGCATGAAAAAAATAACCATTTTGTTTTTCGTTTTTGCGTTCGCCCTTGTGGCATGTGGCGGGACCGCAACCGAGGCGCCGGTCGTGCAAGTGACACCGGCTCCCGCGAATGCGGTCATTGCCGAGGGACATATCGTCCCGGCGCAGGATGCGGCGCTGGCGTTTCAGGCACGCGGCACAGTGACCGAGGTCAACGTCAAGATCGGGGATACGGTCAAGGCTGGCGATGTGCTCGCCCGCATTGGCGGTCCGAATGATGCGTCATATCAGGCGGCGCAGGCGGAACTGGTCAGCGCCCAGCAGGCGTACGATGACTTTATCCGCAATTCCCCGCTTTACGCGGCCCAGGCCTGGCAGGCTTACATGGATGCGCAAGTCAAGCGTGCCGCAGCCGCCCGCCGCTGGGAGGGACTGAGCCTCGATAATATCCAGGATCGTATTGATGATGCGGTGGAGGAGTCCGATAATCGTAAAGAAGACCTCGACGAGGCGCAGGCCAAGTTCGATCAGTACAAGGATGAACCGGAAGATAACTGGCTGCGTCAGGATGCCGAGAGCAACCTCGAAACCGCGCAGGAAGATTACAACGAAGCCTTGCGCAAGGTGGAAACCATCACCCGCGAACGCGACACGGTCCGCGCGGCGTTTGACACTGCGCTGGCAGCGGAAGCTGAAGCGAAACGAAATTACGAGAATACGCTCGAAGGTCCCGACAAGGAGAAGCTTGCGCTGATCGAAGCGCGCTTAAACGCGGCCAAGGCCGGTGTGGCGACCTTCGTGGTTACTGCTCCCTTCGATGGGGAGGTGATGGATGTGAGCGTGGCCGTCGGCGAACAGGCTGGACCCGAGATTTGGGCTGTGAAGGTGGCCGACACCAGCGCGTGGTACGTGGAGACCAGCGACCTGACCGAACTCGAGGTCGTGAAGATCGCCGTCGGGCTGAAGGCTTCCCTCGTCCCGGATGCGCTTCCGGACCTGACGTTGACCGGGGTGGTGGAATCCATCGCGCAGGCATTCACCCTCTCGGGCGGCGATGTGCAATATCGCGCCAAGATCAAGGTGGATGAGTCTGATCCCCGCGTGTTGTGGGGCATGACGGTGGAGATCACGTTCGAACCGTTGCCGTAAGTGTGAAGGCCAGGTTTCAAAAACCTGGCCTTTTTTTCAAAATTAGAACGTCTGTATATTGTATTGAGCGGTCATTTGTGCAACAATATGATTGCTCCGATAAAGAGCAAAACCGGGAAAACCCGGCGGCGCAAAGTCATGGGTCTAAAACCATTGTTCGTTTTTTGGTCACGATCGCCAGACTGCCGATAAAAGCAAAACCGCCAAAAGGCGGCGACACAGAGCCAGACGTCTAACGTCAGCGCACGTTGCTGACCAGGATCGGCCGGCCACCCGAAAGGCAAAACCGGGAAAACCCGGCGACGCAAAGTCATGGGTCCCGAGCACAAGTTTTCGACCGGGATCGCCAGACTGCCGAAGAGCAAAATGCAGGGATGACGCACGTTGTCATCCCTGCTCGTTTAATCAGCCGGGTTATAATCGCGCCATGCCAAAACCACGTCCCCTCGACCCCGAAGCCAAACCCGATGACCGCGTGGACAATGCCCTGCGTCCGCAGAAACTAAACGACCTGATCGGCCAGGATCAAGTGAAGGAGAATCTCCACATCTTGATCCAGGCGGCAAAGAAACGCGGCGAGGCGCTCGACCACGTGCTGTTCTACGGCCCGCCCGGATTGGGCAAGACCACCCTCGCGCATGTGCTGGCGAACGAGATGGGCGTCAATGTCAAAGTCACCGCAGGGCCGGCCATCGAACGTGCCGGGGACCTGGCCGCCATCCTCACCAATCTTCGCGCGGGCGATGTGCTGTTCATTGACGAGGTCCATCGTCTCGGGCGCGCTGTGGAAGAGGTGCTCTATCCCGCGATGGAAGACTTCGCGCTGGACATTGTCATCGGCAAGGGACCTTCGGCTCGTTCCATACGGTTGAAGTTGCCGCGCTTCACGGTCGTGGGTGCCACCACAAGGCTGGCTCTGGTCACCGCCCCGCTGCGTGCCCGCTTCGGCGCGGTCTATCGTCTCGACTACTACGACCAGCCCGCCATGCAGGCCATCGTGACGCGCGCCGCAAATATGCTCAAGGTCGAGGCCGCCGCCGATGGAGTGGAGGAGATCGCCCGCCGCGCCCGTGGTACGCCGCGCGTGGCTCTTCGTCTCCTGCGCCGCGTCCGTGACTTTGCACAGGTCCGCGCGGATGGACGGGTCAGCCAGAAGGTCGCGAAGGATGCGCTCGACTTATTGCAGGTCGATCCGCTCGGTCTCGATGACGTGGACCGCCGCGTGCTGAAGACCATCATCGAAAAATACAACGGCGGACCCGTCGGCTTGAACACCATCGCCGCCTCCATCAGCGAAGAACAAGATAC
>CAYNQA010000071.1:5789-11549 GCA_964399225.1 uncultured Anaerolineaceae bacterium | reverse complement strand
GGAAGCGCGCGTATCGAAGAGTTCATCGAAGGACGCGAGTTCACCTGTCTCGTGGCGGATAATCCCGATAATCTTGATGACCCATACGTGTATCACCCGGTCGAGATCATCTTCCAGGAAGGCGAGACCTTCAAACATTGGGCGATCAAATTCGATGCCAGCGCCTCCGCTGACATGGATCTGCAGTTCGTGCAGGATGCAGCCTTGACCAAGCGTATCAAGAGCATGGTCAAGAAGATGTATCTCGCCATGGGCGGTGTTGGCTACGGCCGTGCTGATATCCGCATGGACAAGGATGGCAACCTGTTCATGCTCGAGATGAACCCGAACCCGAGCGTGTTGAACATGGAAGACGACTTCACCTCCGGTGATTACATGATGCAGGAAGATCCCGGCGGCACCGAGGGCTTCTTGGATCGCATCTTCCGCGCTGGTATTTTGCGGCTGGAGATGCGCCGCATGCCCGTCCCGGTGCAACTCCCGCGGCGGCGCAAATTGGAACCCGCTGTGGTTCGCAAATAAAACGAAAGGCGCAGGAACATCTCCTGCGCCTTTTTGATTCCGTGTCCGTTGCTGTGATTATTCTTCCCAGCGTAAGGCAGGGTAAGACTCGGATGCAGCGAACGGGATCGGTGATTCATTGCCGTTCAGTTCCTGTTCGAAATACGCCACCAGATAGTCGTTCAAGATGCCGACCACGAGTTTGCCGTTGATCGGACCCTTTAATCCCATTTGAGGCGCGAGCGGGCTAAGCAGAGGCAGGTCGGTGAAATCATAATGACTCGACCCGAGAATGGTGGTCACGCCGCGAGAATTGGGCACCTTCGGGAGAAATGCATTGAATAGCCGGTTATTCTTGCTGTCAGTGATATTGCGCCACTCTTCGCTGAAGATGAACAGGAAAGGTTGTGATAACCCGCTTTCCTGCACCTCTTGCGATACTGGGGTCATGAATGGATCCTGGGCAAGACCCGCTGCACAGCGCGAGTCGGAGCCGCAGAATTGGATAGCCGCGCCCCCGCCTGTGGAGTGACCGTAGACTCCGATGCGAGTCAAGTCGAGCACGGAATAGAATGGGCTGGTTGAGTCTTCGTTCTGCTGGGTCAGGTAATCGAGCGCGAAGGCAATATCACCAGACCATTGATCCACGAGTTTACGGGCGGCGTCGGTGTAGCCGGGCTCGGGCATCCCTTCGGGAAGCGCATCGGGATTATTTGGCGCAATCTCGCCGTCGGGAAAAATGGTGACCATCGCCCCGTAGGTATGTTGCATGCTCATGACCACATACCCATGACTGGCAAACTCCACCATCTGTGCTGTATTTTGCGCGGCAAAACCGTTCCAGCCGTGCGAGAAGACAATCACTGGGAATCGCGAATCGAGTTCGTCTACGGGCGCGTCTTGAAAGGCCGGTGATTTTGAGAGCGTAAGATGATCGAGGAAGAAATCCGGCAAATCAAGGAATTGCGCATTGGCTTTTGCGAAAATATCAGCATGGTCCACCCACGGCGCGTGGACATTGTCCTTACCGGGCGTGGACGGATACCAGACCTGGACCATGAACTTGCGCGGCTCATCGCGTCCAGAGTACAACTCGTTGCGGCTCGCGTCGGTCAGGACGATGGAACGGGTGCCCACGGGGAAAGGTCCACTCGGGCTGGCGATGACCGGGACCGGTAGGAGGGCGGGCAAAATGCTTGCGAGCGCGATCAAGACCAAAGTCAGGATGGAGGCGGCCGCACTGGGGCGTTGGGCTGAGCCAGGAGCAGAATCCGCTTTGAAGAAGGTGGGCAGGTTTGCGAGGGCGAAGGCGGCAGTCAACACATAGAGCGGAATCATCTGCCAGCGATAGCCTTCGAGGGCAAGGTGCGCCATGCTGACGATTAGCGCAAATGGCGGGATGTATTTGCGCGCGGCGTGACGAATGAGGAGCGGACTGAGGCTGTATGCCGCGAGCAGAAGAGCAAGAAAAATTTCGAGAGGGCGCATGGCGATTACTGGGTTTCGAGTTTGGCCTTGCCGTCTTTGTAGGCTTGCGCGAAGGCGGCGTACATGACGAGGCTGAGATAGGCCGTGATGGCAGGCATGATGAACGGAATCACGCAGAACAGGACAATCGTGACCATGGCAATGCCAACCAGCATGGACAGGATCGAGCTGGCAACGATGGCGATGAGATAGGCCAGCAGAAACCCGCTCCAGTTGGCGCGGAAGATGGCCCACCATTCGCGGATGCGGAAGCCTGCTGCAAAATCGCTGCTGGCAACGGTGTGGGCTTCCGCGGCGGGGACAATGATGCCCAACGCAAGCGAAAGCGGGAAGATGATGATCATGGCCGCTCCGAATAACAGGAAGAAGAGCGTGGCCGTGTTTTCGTTTGCGCCGCTGCTTGCATCCAGCCAGAACGGGGTGAGCATCATGCCGATGTAGAGTGGCAGTATGATCACGATCAGGGGCAGGGTGTAGGCGAAGCGCACCCCGAAAAGATATAACCCTTCTTTGAACATCGATTCCCAGTCATCCCATGCGGGCATGTTCAGATCCTTGCCGTTGATGACATCACGCATGATGCGCGCGGTGTATCCCATTGCAAAGATGAGCGGCACGATGGGGATGATGAAGCTGACAAAGTAGACCAGTGACGCGATCAGAAATTTATTGCGCGTCTCTTTGTCTTTGATGGGGAAGAGGAAGAGTTCAGATAGGTTGAAATTGGCGATCATGAAAACTCCTGCGGAACAGTGAAATTTGAAATGAGTGAGTTTGCAGGTTGCTTTTTTACAATGCCACGCCCAGCACAGCCACAAAATGCGCGGCGGCGGCGAGCATAACGAAGATGTGCCAGACCTCGTGGAAGCCGAACACGCCCGGCACAAAATTGAAGATCTTGGTGATGTAGACCACCGCACCGAGGGTGTACGTCACGCCGCCGATCAGCAGCCAGACGAAGACCCAGGTCGGCAGGACGGCCAGCATTTGTCCCGCCGCGCCGATGCACAGCCAGCCCATCACCACGTAGATCCCTGCGTTCAACCAGCGCGGCGCTTTGATGTAAAACAACTTCACAACGATGCCAATGATCGCCAGCGACCAGATGATACTCAGCATGCCCCACTTCCAAAAGCCATCGAAGGCGTTCACGCAGAACGGGGTGTACGTCCCGGCGATCAGCAGGTAGATGGCGGAGTGATCGAGCTTGCGCAGAAGCAACAACACTTTCTCTTTGGCATGGACCATGTGATAGGTGGCGCTGGCCGAGAACATGGCGATCAGGCTCAGCCCGTAAATGGTCAACGAGATGATTTTGGCGGGCGTGCTCCAGCCCACGATGAGCAGCGCGATCAAGCCGATCAGGCCGAGCAACGCGCCTGCCCAATGCGTCAGGCTGTTGACTGGTTCACGAATGAATTTTTGCATGAGGGTCCTCACAGGGTTAAAGTAATTTTTGCAGAATGGCAAGAGCCGTATCAATGAAATAAGCGAATGATGCTTCATCCGACGGGATGGTAAGTATCTTTACCTGAACGTTCTGTGCGCTGACGCGCAATTCAAGAAGGTGCAGCGAGCGGTCGAGGAAGCGGCCTCTCAAATCGGCGGAGAGGATGCGCTGAGGCAGGAAGGGATCTTCACTGCGCACCACACACTGACGGTCAAACTCCTCGTCGTTCAGCAAGACCCGCTCCCTGCCAAATGCGCCCATGATCTTTTGTGCCAGGTCGTTCCGAAGGACATCCATGGTTGGCAGGGCGGGCTGTTCCAGGTGCAGGGTGGCGATGGTGCGCGGCGCGCGGTTCTTTCCGCCTGGCAGAGAGTAGACCACGAGCACGTTGCCTTTGTAGGGTAGGCGCAACTCGGAGCGGCGGAACAATGTCCCTTTGACGAATTCGCCGCCGCGTTTATCGGCTTGATTCGCAAAGATTTCATTCCGTTTGTTTTGTTGAATGAAGGCGATCCCAACCCCAAACAAAAGCACCACTCCCATGATCACAACGAGGCCGTACTGTGTGAAGATTTCTGTCATGGCGTTTTTATTCCAAGGATGATCAGCAACGTGCCCGATTTTACTTCAATCAGCCGCGCGTCTGTCTCGAATCCCGCGCGGACGAAGGGCTGGGTCCACTTTTGCTTCACGATCTCCCGCGCCTCCGCCGGGACCTCGCCAGTGACGCGATACAGCCATCCCAACAGCGGATGTTTCGGCCAGCCCGCGGGCAGGACGATGAAGCGTCCCTGCGGCTTCAACACGCGATACGCCTCCGCAAGCGTGCGTTCATCGAAAATGTAATCCGATGGGAATGTAGACACGACCGAATCGAACGTTGCTGTTGCAAAGGGCAGATGTTGCGCCACCGCTCGCGTCAAGCGGACGGGCAGGCGGGTGCCTCGCAACCGGCGTTTTGCCAGCCGTCCCATCTGGGTTGACTCATCCAGCCCGGCAGAATCCAGACCGAGGTCGAGGAGGAAGCGTTGCAGGTGGCCAGGGCCATGACCGAGCTCCAGCACGCGCGTCCCGGCGATGAAGGGAGTCACCTCCCGGATCCACCTGGTCCACTGCCCGAATGACACGGTTGCGGCCACGAGATCATACGTGAAAGCCAAGCCGTGGTAGAGGTGATGAAAGAAAAATTGCAGGAACCGCTTGATCCAATTCATCGCAGGAGTACTGAAAAATTACTTTGCGGGAAAAAACAAAACAAGGGTTTGACAGCATGAGTCAAACCCTTGTCGTTAGTGGAGGCAGGTTATGCAGCGTCGGCGGCTTCTTCAGCCTTCTTCGGCTTGCGTACGGCATCCAGGGCGCTCTTGCCGCGGGCCTTGGCGTCTTCGTACACGAGCGTACCGCGTTCGCGCAGTTCCTTGGCCAATTCATCGGCGCGGGCGCGGGCTTCGGCGGCGGCGGCTTCAGCTTTCGCCAATGCCTGCTCGGCGGTTACCGAGGCCTTGTCGCGCAGTTCGATGCTCTTGTCCTTGATCAGCGCGCGGGTCTCTTCACCCGATTGCGGGGCGAACAGCAGGGATACAACCGCACCGGTCAAGCCGCCGACGATAAAGCCGACGAGGAATGCTCCAAATTCGTCACGATCAGACATGGGATATCTCCTTTTTATTGGTTATTTCTTCTTGATGCCCATTAATTCTAACACACGTTGCAAACCGGCCAGATAGCCGTTAAGCTTGATCACAGGTTCCACCACGTTCTCGCCGAGGAACTCCGCCGTGCCGCGCAGGGTGTTGACGGTCTCGTTGGTGGCCTTCAGGATCGGGCGGATCTCATTCTGTACGAGGTTGACCAGGCTGGCCACCTGCACCATGAGGATCACCACTGCGAATGCCACAAAGATCGACATAAGTGCCATTACGATCACGAACACATCGCGGACCTTGCCGACCGTCTCGCCGCTGGTCTCAGGGCGGAGCAGGAGAAATACCGCCGTACCCACAAGCACCAGGAGCACCACCACGATGATAAAAAGCGTGGTGACCATGGCGCGCTGCTGGCGTTCGGCCTCGCGTTGGGCGGCCAATTCTTCGAGAGTTGGTTGTGATTGGGGAGGAGGAAGCGGGGTTGCCATGTAAATATTATAGCATTAGATTGCGCGCCGAAGTTATAATCAAGTCATCCAGAAACCCAGGACCTCAACATGAACACATTGATCACCGCAGGCTTTCCCGTTGCCGTTCTCCTCGTCATGTTCATATTTGGCATGTACACCCTTCGCAATATCGGTTGGGTGTTGCTCTGCCTCGTATGGGGCTCGG
>CAYNQA010000071.1:1276-5779 GCA_964399225.1 uncultured Anaerolineaceae bacterium | reverse complement strand
AACGCTGGAGTGGATGCGCTGGCGCTGGCGGTCGTCTTCACCCCGCTGGTACAACAGGTCTTTGTGGCGCTGGGAAATTATTTCGTCATCCATCGCGTGAAATTCGACAACATCATTGACGGCGCCGTGTACGGATTTACAACCGGACTGGGATATTCAGTGGCAGGCCATCTTGCTGCCTCGCTCGCCTCCCGCGCGGACCTCGAAGTGGTTGCCTTGTTGCGTGCATTTTCCTCCACTCTTGTGTACGGCACCGCTTCCGGTATCGTCGGTGTGGTGATGACGCAGTTCTACTTTAGCAAACGCTCGAACCGCATCACCATCCTGCTCAGCGGACTTGGCGCTGGCATTCTCTATATCGCCGTCTACAATTTCATTGTCGCCCGCAAACTTGGCGGAGACATTTTGCCTATCGCCTACGGCGTCGGCGGCCTGACCCTCGTCGGCCTCTACCTGACCGGTCAGCTGCGCACGATCCTCATCCAGGTGGGCATCGAGAAGCGCCGCGCCGACAGTCTGCTCGACATCGTCATTCCGATCGGCATCAAACTCAGTACCGAAAAGAATTTCAGCCAGTTGCTCGAAAGCATCTTGGTCGAGGCCAAATCCTTCTGCGAGGCCGATGGCGGTACCTTGTATCTCGTGAAGGAAAAGCAGCTCGAGTTCGCCGTGCTCCGCAACGACACACTCCGCATGGCCATGGGCGGCACCTCCCCGGTCGAGATCGCCCTGCCCGGTCTGCACCTCTACAACGATGACGGCACGCCCAACCATCACAACGTCGCCACGTACACCGCTCTTTCCGGCAAGACGGTCAATATTGGGGATGCCTATGAAGCCAAAGACTTCGATTTCTCCGGCACGCGCGCCTTCGACCGCACCAACGGCTACCAGTCCATCTCCTTCCTGACCATCCCGCTCAAAGGCGCGGAGGGCAAGGT
This sequence comes from uncultured Anaerolineaceae bacterium, assembly GCA_964399225.1. Taxonomy (GTDB): domain Bacteria; phylum Chloroflexota; class Anaerolineae; order Anaerolineales; family Villigracilaceae; genus Denitrolinea. The sequence goes on along the minus strand of CAYNQA010000071.1, from coordinate 4,838 downwards.
ACTCGGTGTGTTGCAACTGATCAACGCCCTGGACTCGAAACGCGAGATCATTCCCTTTGACAAAAACCTACAGCAGCTGATGGAGTCTTTCTCCTCGCTTGCCACCGCCGCCCTCGAAGGCTACATCCAGGAACAAAGCCTGCGCAACGAGATCAAAGCCTTGCGCATCCAGATCGATCAGGTCAAACGTGCCAAGCAGGTGGAAGAGATCACCGACTCGGATTACTTCAAGAACTTGCAGGGACTGGCGAGGAAGGCGAGGAATACAATGCCTCTTCCCAATGAAGCCGTAGACGATTCTTCAGGTGAATCTACTCCCGAAAAGTGAGTGGTTGTGTAGGTAAAGCGCGTCTAAATTGAAAAACAGCGGAGATTTTTATCTCCGCTGTTTTGTTTACCCAAACAATCCGCGCAGCCCCTTCATCCCCGATTTCTGGATCGTCTTCATCATTTTCTGCATCTCGCGGAACTGCTTCATCAGGCGGTTCACCTCCTGCACATCCGTCCCGGACCCGGCCGCAATGCGGCGGCGGCGGGAGGCGTTCAGCAGGTCGGGGTCGCGGCGTTCCTTGACCGTCATCGAATTGATGATGGCCTCGGTCGTCTTGAAATTCTTTTCGATATCCTTGGGGTCAACATTCTTTGCCGCCTGACCGAGTTGACCGGGCATCATGTCCATCAACTGCGCCAGCGGTCCCATCTTCTTCATTTGCTTCAACTGATCGAGAAAATCCTCGAGCGTGAACTGGCCCTTCATCATGCGTTCGGCGGTCTTCTGCGCTTGTCCCTGATCGAAGGCGGCTTCTGCTCGCTCGATCAAGCCCAGCATGTCACCCATGCCGAGGATGCGCGACGAGAGACGCGAGGGATCATACGCTTCCAACGCATCCAATTTTTCGCCCACGCCCAGATACTTGATCGGCACCCCCGTCACCGAGCGGACCGAGATGGCCGCGCCGCCGCGCGCATCGCCGTCCATCTTGGTCATCACCAGTCCGCTGATCTGGATCGCGTCGCGGAAACCCTGTGCGATGTTGAGCGCTTCCTGACCGATCATCGCGTCGATCACCAGCAAAGTCTCCACCGGGTTGACCTTCGCGGCGATGGCCTTCAACTCGGTCATCAGGTCCGCGTCGATCTGCGAACGGCCAGCCGTGTCCATGATCATCACGGTGTAGCCGCCTTTTTGCGCCTTGTCCAATGAGCGTGCGGCCAGTTCCGGCGGCTTGATGGACAGGTCGGCCTCGACGGTCACATCCACGCGCTCGCCAAGTTGCTGGAGTTGCGTCACAGCGGCAGGACGGTATGGGTCGCCTGCCACGAGCATCACACGCTCGCCTTTGCCGCGTAGCAATTTCGCAAGTTTTCCCGCCACGGTCGTCTTGCCCGAGCCTTGCAAGCCCGCCAACAGGATCACGCGCGGCTTCGGTCCGCTCAGGTTGAGGGGAGCAGGTTCGCCGAGCAGGGCGATCAACTCCTCGTTCACGATCTTGATCACCTGCTGACCGGGGTTGAGAGCCTTCGACACTTCCGCGCCGACGGAGCGTTCGCGCACTTTGGCAAGGAAGGTCTTCACCACGCTAAAGTGCACGTCCGCTTCGAGCAGGGCAAGGCGCACTTCGCGCAGGGCGGCATCCACGTCCGCTTCGGTCAATTTGCCGCGGCGGCGCAGTCCGTCAAAGATCTGATTCAGGCGGGAGGTCAGGTTTTCAAACATGGGCATCCATCAGAAACCGGGTTTCTCGCAAAGCAAGGCGCGGTTTCGTTTTTTGTTTGGGGTAGGGAAAGGCATTGTAGTCGGAAGCAGGTTCAGGGTCAAGAAAGAGGCGATGGGAGAAAATTTCACCACGGAGCACACAGAGTCCACAGAGAGATTTTCTGTGGACTCTGTGGCGAACAACCAAAGTTATATTCCCGATTTCTTCATCCGCTTCTGGCGTTCCATCAGCAAATTGAACGTCAACCGTTTTTCTTCGGCTAGTTTCAAAAACTGCTTGCGCTTCGTTACATTCGGCTCGGCTTTGGCGGCATCTTTCAACGCCGCGATCTCTTTCAACAGCTCGGCTTCCTGTGGCAGAATGTCGGCACTTTTGAGCACACTCTGCGCCACGCGGATCTCCTCTGGCGTGTCGAAATACGCCGAGAGGTCGATCGGTTTTCCCGCGCCTGGCAAATTGTCGAACTCGCCGCGCGCCATCGCATCCTGGATGATCTGCTCGATGTTTGGCATGCACGCATTTTACCCAAAATTGGCCGCTCCTACTCCACTTCTTAATCTTGCCTTGATATAAAATGCAAAATGATTAAGGAGACCCCATGCAAAACAAATCTCTTATCGCCATCGGCGCCATCGTATTGATCCTGATCGTCGCGGCCGCTTCATTTTCAACCGGGCTTTACCTCGGTCAACGCGGCTTTGTATCTGAACTGCAAATGGAACAACAAAGCGGATTCCAACCCGGCCCGGGCGGGCAGGCCCCAGTCGGACAATTCCCGAACGGACAGCAATCCCAGCAGGGCGGAGGTCTCCCTCAAGGCGGGCAGCCCTCGCAAAACGGAGGACAACCCCAAAGCGGATTCCCGCAGGGCGGCGCGCCTCAATCCGGACCCAATGCGGGCCAGCCCTCGCAGGGCGGATTCAACCCCGCAGGCGGACCTCCCGGCGCGCCCTCCTGGCCGCCCGACGTGATGGGGCGCCTCGTCTCCATCACCGCCACCGAGCTCGTCCTCGACACCCCGAACGGACAGGTGACCGTCACGCTCGACTCGTCCACCCAACTCCTCGGCCCCGATGGCGCAGCAACCGACTTCGCCAACTTTCAAGCAGGTGACGTGATCGCCGTCTTCGGTCAGGGCGTCGCCGCCTCCATCATGGAACTGCCCCCGCGCCCGAACAACGCGCCATAAATTGTGGGGCGGAATGGCATTCCGCCCAATTCGATTACAATCACCTCAAGTCTTCTTGAGGTGATTGATGCTTAATCCCGATTTCGTTGCCGACCTCCGCAAACGTTTTCGCGGCGACATTCGCCACGACCCTGCCTCGCGCGTGCTCTACTCCACCGACGCTTCGATGTATCAGATCGAACCGCTCGGTGTGGCGATTCCCCAAACACAAGATGACCTGCTTGCCGCCGTGGAATTGGCCGCAAAATACAAGATCCCCATCCTGCCGCGCGGATCGGGCTCCTCGCTCGGCGGTCAGGCCGTGGGCGAAGCGCTGATCCTCGATTGCTCGCGTCACCTCAACGCCATCGTTGACGTGGACGCCGATTCGCATTCCGCCATTGTCGAGCCTGGTGTGGTGTTGGCCGCGCTCAACCGTGCCGCCGCCAAACACGGACTGATGTTCGGCCCCGACCCGGCCTCCGCTGAGCGTGCCACCATGGGCGGCGTGATCGGCAACAACGCCACCGGCGCACACTCCATTCTCTACGGCATGACTGCGGATCATCTCGTCTCGGCGGATGTGATTCTGTCCGATGGCTCTCCTGTCACGCTCGATGATTCGGTATTCGATACTCGATATTCGAATAACGATTCTCGAATTTCGAATATCGTT
>CAYNQA010000071.1:0-1176 GCA_964399225.1 uncultured Anaerolineaceae bacterium | reverse complement strand
ATGATCCTGCGGCTGGCGCGCAGCGTCCCCGCGTATGCGCGCATGTCCAGTTGGGTGGTGGGAGATCCCGCCGCGATTCTGGTCGTGGAGTTCAGCGGCTCGAATCCCGAAGCGCTCAAATCACAGGTGAGAAGCATCGGGGACGTGTTGACCATCGCCGAGACCGCCGAGGAGCAGTCGCGTGTCTGGGGTGTCCGCAAAGTGGGGCTGGGGATTCTGGATTCCGCTCCACGGTCCGCGCGACCCGCGGCCTTCATCGAAGATTGCGCCATCCCTGTCGAGCATCTGGGCGAATTCATCCGCGAGATCGAACGAATTCTCGACGAGCACCACACCCACGGCGGGATCTACGCCCACGCCTCGGCCGGATGCTTGCACATCCGCCCCTTGCTGGACTTGCACACCGGCGACGGCGTCCATTCGATGCGAGCCATCGCCGAGCGGGTTCTGGCGCTCACCAAACGCCTCGGTGGTTCGATGAGCAGCGAGCACGGAGACGGCATCGTCGGCGGAGAGTTCATCGAGCCGACCTACGGACACGAGATTACCGAGGCGATGCGTCAGCTCAAGCGCGCCGCCGACCCGGACAACCTGCTCAATCCGGGCAAACTATTCGACGCCCCGCCGATGGATTCGCACTTGCGCTTCGGCGAGGATTATCATGCCCAGCCATGGACTCCGTCGCTGGCCTTTGTCCACGAGCGTGGATTTGCGGGCGTCATCGAGCAATGCAATGGGCAGGGTGTCTGCCGCAAAGATACCGGCGTCATGTGCCCATCATTTCAAGCCACGCGCGAGGAATCCAATTCCACCCGTGGACGTGCCAACCTCCTGCGCTCATTAATTTCCGCTCCGGGGTCTGCTAAAAATAAGTCCCTGATCGATTCAACCTATTCTGCCCTTGACCTGTGTCTTGCCTGTAAGGGCTGCACCTCCGAATGCCCCAGCGGCGTGGACATGCCGCGACTGAAGTACGAATTCATGAACCAGTATTACAAGTCGCATCGCCGGCCGTTGCACGATTATCTCTTTGGTTATTTCCACGTGGCGGCGAAACTGCTGTCACCGATCGCGCCGCTGGCGAATACTTTCATGCAAATGGATTGGTCGCGGAAGTTGATTGCCCAAGTAGTTGGTATCACCGACAAGCGTCCGTTTCCCGCTTTTGTATATCGT
>CAYNQA010000070.1:0-11604 GCA_964399225.1 uncultured Anaerolineaceae bacterium | reverse complement strand
GAGGACGCACAGCGCTCTGGCGGCTCCGATTCGTTGGATTCGGCCATGACAAACAACGCGTCCTCTCGTGGCGACAGCCGCGCCCCACAGAAAGCGCCAGCGAGCATGGGGGGCAGTCGTGCGAGTTTTGCAACAAAGGAAGAAGCTTCGGAGGAATACGCGCAGAATCTGAGCTCGTCTGAGGAGGAAAAGAAGGACCTAATCAAAAAGAAATGAGGGAACGTGAAAGTCCAACCAAAAGCACCGCGCTTTACGACACGAAAAGAGGGAGAGAGGCTAATCATCACACTCCCCAGAAAGCTCCATTTGTTCAGCTTGATCTTACTAATACCGTGGCTTGCGCTATGGTTTTATATCAGCATTTATGTGGTGGGGATTTCGTTGGTGTCCGTGATGGCAATTATCGCCGCCCCATTTATCCCTGAAACGCATATTTCCGCCGGTCCAGCTTTGATTTTCATTACGGTTCTATCGATAACCGTCGCGACTGCTCTTTTTGCAGGCTGGGTAGGCATCTATACGCTGCTCTGGCAATTGGGAGGGAAAGAAGTCATCGAGACAGACCCGTCCAGGATCGTTCTCACAAAGCAGATTTTCCGCTGGAGACGATGTTTTGAATATCCGTTGAGCGAGATCAGCGAGTTGAAAATTGACCCCGTACCGCCGTATACTCTTTTTTCTCCACGGCGGGGAATACAACGAATCTTTGGCAAGAATGGACTGCTCTCGTTCAAGCACAGAGACATGACGATCCGCTTCGGGTTGGAGATCGAGGAGGCAGAAGCAATGATGATTCTTGATGCAATTAAATCAAACCAGCAATCGATAATTTAGAGACTAAAATAAGTTCCATAAATTCACTCAAAGAAAATTTGCGGCAGTTCAGGTGAACCTGGCTTGATAATCGCAGGAGTCTTTCAAAACAATTTAGGAGGCGCACAATGGGAACTGATATTCATGGATGGGTAGAGATAAACACAATAAGCGAATCGATGCAAGATTTATGGTTCAAGGCAATTGATATCAGTGTAATAGGCTGGAGAAATTATGCGATTTTTTCTTACTTGTTCGGCGTGCGAAGCTCGGAAGACGAAACAGCCCTCGCTTCAAACCGGGGCTTACCTCCCTTAGGTTCATCGCAAGCAGAAATTAACCCGCATTATTATGACGAGCTGCTTGGCGAGTATTTACACAACCAATCCTGGATAAGCTACCAGGAACTTGCTCCACATTTGAACGAATTGCCGTTAGGCAAACACGATTGGGGGTGGGCTTTTATTTTTGAATCAATGGGAAAACTGGCCGTCCATTACGGAGATCAACATGTTCGAATAGTAGTCGCCTTTGACAATTAAGGCGTTTAATAATTTCAAGTGAATTTATGCTTGTTCGTCGTTCAACTTTCGCGCAATCTGCCGGTCGATCTTTCCCATCGGCAGGTCGTCGAGTTCGCTCAACTTCACCCACTTCAGGTTTCCCTTTTGTGACATTTCAACCAACTCCGCCCGGCACGCGTGGACCGTGACGCGGAAATGGCTGTACGCATGCTGCACAGTCGCGACCGCCTCGCCCGCGCGGACCTTGAGACCGTATCCCGCTCGGATGGCTTTTGCCAACCCTTTGAGCGCATCCCCGCTGACCTCTGCATTCGGGAATTCCCACATCCCGCCGAGCAATCCCTCGGAGGGACGCTTCGCCAGCAGGACACGTCCACGCTGAACGATGACTGCCGCGGCGTGGATCACGCTCGGCACCTCGGCCTTCGGCTTCAATACGGGACGCTGTTCTTGCACGCCCAGTTTTTGCGCTTCGCACTCCCCAAGCAACGGGCACAACAAACAACGCAGATTCTTCGGCAGACAGATCGTCGCGCCGAGATCCATCATTGCCTGGTTGAAGTCACCAGCTTTTCCTTTGGGTAAATTCTCGGCGGCGATGTTCCAAAGCAATTCTTCGCCCTCGCTCGAGTCGGCGGGAATGTCCACATTGAAGAGGCGCGCATACACGCGGCGCAGATTGCCGTCGAGGACGGGTTCGTCAAGGCCGAAGGCCATGGATGCAATGGCGCCCGCCGTATAACGGCCAATGCCCGGCAATTTGCGCAATTCCTCCGCAGAGCGAGGCAGAAGCCCGCCATGTTGCTCCACGATGATCTGGGCGGCTTTATGCAAGTTGCGCGCGCGGGAGTAATAACCGAGCCCCTCCCAGTGATTGAGCACATCCTGTTCGCTGGCTTTCGCCAGCGCCTGCACGGTTGGGAATGCTTGCATCCAACGCTCGAAAAACGGAATGACCGCATCCACGCGTGTTTGCTGGAGCATGATCTCGGAGATCCAGACCGCATACGGATCGGGATGTCCGCGCCAGGGGAGAACGCGGGCGTTTTTGGAGTACCACTTGAGAAGTTTGGAGGAAATACGGTTCACTGGAGTGCCATTACGAGGCCGCCGGCGAGAATCAGCCTGCGCCCCGGTCATTGCTCACATGAATCGGTTAATGCGCCGTTGGTATACATCAACCCATCATCAAGGAAGACGATCAGCTTGACCTCGATATATTTCTCCCGCTGACAGCCGAGAAGGATCGCATCGGCGGCGTTCGGGAAAGGCTTTGCGCCTTTCATCGGCAGGATGGCAGGCTGTAATTCGCCGGGGATCAGCATAAAGAAACCGGTGCGCGGATAATCACGAGGAGCGTACGCAGGCGAGGGATTCGTGGATGGGAGTCCATCGTTGCGTCCGAAGTAGCGCGGATAAAGGGCGCGGCCGGTCAGGGTGACGGCGCCGGGTTGGGCGAGGAAGATCTCAGCCTGGGCTTTGTCCACGGTTTGCGGGAGGCAGGCCAGATCTCGGCACGGGGAGTCGAGGCGATCGGAGTTGGTCCATTCGGCGAGGGATGGCAGGGAACCAATCAGCAACAATGCGCCCGCGATGAGAACAACGGTCAGGGGGCGAGTCGGTCTGCGAGGTGAATCCGCTTCAGGCGGGGTTGCGAAGCGAGTGCTGTCCACGCCGAAGAGAGACAGAAGTCCGATCAAGGCTTCCACGAAGCCAAGTCCAAAATAAAAATAGGGGACCCAATCAGCGGGGAAGATGTAGCGCCAACCGGAGATGCGTGCGATGCTGGTGGAGGCGGTGTAGAAAACGAAGAAGACCAACGGCAGCAATCCCAGCCAGCGCAGGCGTTTCCATGCGGCGGCAAAACCGAGGGCAATGAAGAGCAGATAGATCGTAATGAGGATCAGGTTGAGCGGCGAGAGATATGTTTTCCACTCGAACCAGTACACGTATATGGGTGCGGTCAAGCCGTCGTAGCGGGCGAAGATCGGCAGGACAAGCAGAGAGTCGATGGTGTTCGCGAAGAATTGATTGGCAACGAAGCCAGCCACGTAACCGGGACGTTGGAGAATGGTGTCCACCACATAGGCACTGATCTCGTCGGGGGTCTTGCCTGCGAAGAGGGCGTTGTTGGAGGTGGGCGTGCCGCCGCTATACAGGCTGGCCACCATCAGGATCTGTGCGGGGTCATCGAGGGAGGCTTGGCCGGTGACCGAGTAATTGCGCACGAGCCACGGCGAGACAGCGAGGATCATCCCAAAGGCGAAGATAAGCGAGTTGGCGATCCAGCGCTTCCAATCAGGCCAGAGAATGAGCAGCGCAAGCAGGAGAATGCCGGGCGCCAGAAACGCAGCTTGCGTGCGGAGGAGAAGCAGAATCCCAAGCACGCCGCCGCTAATGAAGGCAAAAAGATTTGAACCGCGCCTGTCTTTTAACCAACGCATGAGCAAGAGCAGATAGGCCACAAGCGCCAAAGTGGTGACAAAGTCGGCGAGCAGCATTTTGCTGTTGACCACGCGCGTCTCGGAGGAGACCCACAGGCTGGTCAGTTCGCGGAAGATGGCGATCAACGCCACGGTCAGGCCGGCGGCGCGGCTGTGGAGATGCTTTGCGAGCAGGTAGAGTGAAACCGGGAAGAACGCGAGAAGGAGGGTCTGGCCGAGAACAAGGCCGCCGTAATCCTGGCCAAAGAGCACATGCAGCGCAGCGATAAAGAGAATGTATAACGGACGCGGTGGAATCTCGCGCAGGAAGCCATTTCCCAAAATCAGGCTTTGCGCGACCGAATCGTAGAGCATGGCGTCGGAATTGGGCAGGGGCTGGTTTGTCGGCGGATTGATGGGTGCGTAGGAACTATTTTTTAACACCGAAAGCGGCACGGACATCCACGCGGCAACAGCAAGGATCCAGATGATGCAGGCGAGAATGAAATCCGCACGGCGCGAAGAAAAGAAGCGATGTCTAAAAACGATCAGGGAGCCAAGGGTCAACGCCAGCACCAATTGCCATCCCAGGATCGGCACACCCGGCTCACCCCAGTAACTTTTATCTTCCGTGACGCCCAACCCGCTCAAGGCGATCAACAACCAAAGCAGAACAAAAACACCGAAAAACGCCGCAAAGGGACGCACAATCTCTTTACCGGGTTTGATGTTTTCGGGATAAATTCCGTAAATAATGACGGCCAGCCAGATGGTGGATTGAGCGGAGAGCGCCAGAAAATACAAGAGCACCGGCCGCGCGCGGACAAGGTAGGAAGCGGTCGCTTCGGGGTTGAGATAACGCAGGAGAAACAACGCCAGGCCAGAGGTCAGCAGGAGAAGCGCTGAGAGAATGAGCGCAACACGAAAGAGTTCCGGGCGTGCCGCCGGGTCGAGATGGCGAGTCCGCCAGTCGCTGTTGCGCGAGCGGAGGAGGAGCCATGTTTGAGCAGCGAGAGTCAAGACCAGGATGCCGGCCAGTGCGAGGCGCGAAACGGAAAGCCCTTCACCGGGGATGGCGAAAAGTGACGCGAGGGCGATCCATCCCTCGGCGAGACAGAGCAGGATAAATTGGGGCCAAAAACGTTGGGACATGGAAATAAAAGTAGAGCGAGACGAATCTCGCTCTACGACTTAGAACTGAAACCCGCCGCGAGCGGGAACCACTTTATGCGAGTAGTTGCGCACAAAAGCGAACAACTGCTCTGAAAGCCGCAACCACTCTGGCGAAGCCAAAATGCGTTGAGCACCGGCCGCATCGGGAGCCAGCAGACCGACCTGGATCTGCGGCTGGCCGCCGTAGATGGTGGCCCAGGCTTCGATCGGTTGAAGTCCGAGGCGCTGTACCCCCGGGACGAACTCGCCGATCACGAACTCGAAATATTCCTGTTCGCGTTCGGGAGAGATATCCCAGGTCATGATTACTTTGGCAGGCACCGCTTCTCCTATTCGCGCTGATAATCCAGCACGACTACGTGGGTTTCATCCGGCAGGCCGGAGCGGGTCACTTTCAGCGAGGGTTGTTTCTGCACCGTACCGAGACCCATTTCCTTGAGGAACTTGTTAAGCGCGTCGAGTTGAACCTTTTTCGAATCGGGCGTGGCGTAATGCATCGGAATGACCAGGTTCGGTTCGAGCAGGCTGATCACCTCGGCCGCCTTGGCCGCGTTCAGGCTGTTGCCGCCGCCCACGGGCACGAGCGCCACATTGACTGTGCCGAGCGCTTCCACTTCGGCTTGCGAAGGCACCTGACGCAGGTCGCCGAGGTGCGCCACACTGATCCCATCATAATCGAACACATACAAGGTATTGCGCGAAATGTCTTTATTCTTCTTGCCCGAAGCGCCATCGGTCTGCACGCCGGTAATGAAAACACCACCGATCTCAAACTCGCCGGGGCCGGTAATGGTGTGCGAAGTGCCCTTCACCGCATCGAGATTATTGTGCCCGGGTGCATCGTGGCTCACAGTGGCAATATCGGCCTTCAGCTTCAGCGGGCCGTACCCGATCGCCGTATGATCATACGGATCGCAGACCACGGTCGCCATGCTGCGCTCGGTGAGACGAAAACAGGAATGTCCGTACCAGGTAATTTCCATGAAAGAACCTCCGGCGGTAATTATAACCGGGTTGGGTTATAATGTCGCCGCTTTCGCCATGAGCCTGCTCAGTGTGAACGACGCGCGCGAACGAATCCTAGCCGCCATCCAGCCGGTGACCAAAACCCGCATCGCCCTGGACGGTGCAACGGGCCGCGTCCTCGCGCAAGCCATCACCGCCGCCAGCGACTTCCCCCCCTTCGACAACTCATCCATGGACGGCTTCGCCCTGCGCGCCGCCGACTCTGCCCCCGGACAGACTCTCCGCGTGGTGGCCGATATCGCCGCCGGATCCGCATCGCTGCCCACACTCAAAGCGGGTGAGGCCGCCCGAATCATGACCGGAGCCCCCCTGCCGCCCGGCGCAGACACCGTCATCCCCGTGGAGGAGACCGACTTCGTCAGCCGCGAGGCCGGTTCACCCCCGCCCCCCAGCGTCACCATCCAACGCGCCCTGCGTCCGGGCGAAAACATCCGCACCCGCGGCATGGACCTGCACAGCGGAGCGGCTGTCTTGCAGGCCGGTCACCGCCTGCGCGCACAGGATGTCGGCTTGCTGGCCATGCTGGGCGTGGCACAGACGGACGTTTACAACCGTCCACGCGTGGCGATCCTCTCGAGCGGTGACGAACTCATCCCGGTCGAGCAGCCGCTTAGCCCGGGCAAGATCCACGACTCGAACTCCTACACGCTCGCCGCGCAAGTCGAATCATGCGGCGCAGATGTCATCCGCCTTGGCACCGCCAAAGACCGCCGCGAAGACGTGGAGACTCTGCTCGAACAAGCCGTTGCGCGATCAGCAGACATGATCATCACCTCGGCGGGAGTCTCGGTCGGGGCGTTCGATTTCGTGAAGGAAGTCGTTGAAGCGCATGGCAGGTTGAATTTCTGGAAAGTGAACATGCGCCCAGGCAAACCGCTGACCTTCGGTGAGTATCGCGGCATCCCATTCATTGGCCTGCCGGGCAACCCGGTTTCGGCGTTTGTAACTTTTGAGGTGTTTGCGCGTCCTGCATTGGATAGGCTGGCGGGCGAATCCCCGCGTCCACGGGTGAGCCGCCCGGTGGTATTGGCCGAGGCGGTCGAGTCGGATGGGCGCGAAAGTTACCTGCGGGCAGTCGTAGATCCGGCCACGAATCTGGCGTATTTGACCGGCCACCAGGGCTCCGGGAATCTTTACTCGCTGGTGCAGGCAAACGCTTTACTAATTATTCCCGCTGGTGTAAAATCCCGCCCTGCCGGAGCGGCAGTAGATGCCTGGCTTTTTTGAAAATAGAGGAAATCCATGGACAAATGGTTCAATAAAGTTCTGATCGGTCTGGTCGTGTTCGGCCTGCTGGTGTCGATCTATATGACGATCTACAAATTTACCGGCAATAACAAAATGTGTGTGGGGAGCGGCGATTGCAGCACCGTGAACGCCAGCGTTTATTCGGAAGTGTACGGCATTCCGGTAGCGCTCGTTGGCGTGGGCGGATACGGAGCCATCCTGGCGATGCTCTTGTATGAAAAGCGGAATGACTTCATCCGCAAAAACGCCACAATGATCCTGTTCGGCTTTGCCTTGCTTGGTTTCACCTTCACAGCATATCTCATCTATGTGGAAGTGGCCATCCTGAAGGCGTATTGTCCATTCTGCCTGGCGTCGCAGGCGACCATGACGTTAATCTTTATTCTTTCTGTGATCCGGCTTGTCCGGGAACCTCAAACGTACTAGGAGACGAGAGAAATGCCCCGTATTCGCTGTCATTACCTGGACTGTGTCTTCGTAGATGAAGGCTATTGCAGCGCCGCCGCCGTCGAGGTGGATCCCGATACCGGCTGTGCCACCTATTCCCCCACCGAAAATGCCGAAGAAGAGTGGGAAGAAGAGGAAGAGGAGCTGGATGAATGGGAGGATGAAGACGCTGAAGAGGAAGAAGAGTTGTGGGAAGACGACGAGGATGAGTTCTAACCACGTTTGATGAACGGCGGCCAGCAGGCCGCCGTTATTATTTTGCCGATTTTCAAAGGTGGGAAAGCGCAATTTTTGCCCGTGGGTATTATATAATTGCGCCATTCCCATCACGGTCGGAGATTCGTTCATGGCGCGCCCCAAGATCTATTTTGAAACCAATCACGTAAAACTCATCCAAGACGATGTGATCTCCACCTCGCTCGTGGAAGACGCGAGCATCGACCTGGTGGTCACCTCGCCGCCTTACAACGTGGATATCCAGTACAACTCGAACAAAGACGATCTCTCCTACGAGGACTATCTCGAATTCAGCCGCAAGTGGATGACGCGCTGCTTCCATTGGCTCAAGGATGACGGCCGCTTCTGCTTGAACGTCCCGCTCGACAAGAACAAGGGCGGACAGCAATCCGTCGGCGCGGACATCACCACCATAGCCAAGCAGATCGGGTTCCAGTATCACTCGACGATCATTTGGAACGAGGGCAATATTTCCCGCCGCACCGCCTGGGGGTCGTGGATGAGCGCCTCCGCTCCATTTGTGATCGCCCCAGTGGAGTTGATCATCGTGCTCTACAAGAAGAGTTGGAAGAAGACCAGCGGCAGCAAAGTCTCGGACGTGGCACGCGACGAGTTCATGGAGTGGACCAACGGCGTGTGGACCTTCAACGGTGAGAGCAAGAAGAAGATCGGTCACCCTGCCCCCTTCCCGCTCGAACTTCCGCGGCGCTGCATCAAGATGTTCACCTATGTCGGAGACACGGTGCTCGATCCGTTCAGCGGCTCCGGCTCGACGGTCATTGCGGCGGCGTTGAATAAGCGCAAGGGAGTCGGTTTGGAGATCGACAAGAAGTACTGCGAGCTCTCGAAGAAACGCATCGTGGACACGACCTCTGCGATCCAGGAGGAACTGTCCATGCCGGAAGACACGGCCGAGCCGAAGTAACGGCCAAGATGTTCACCAAAAACTCGCGCAACCGCTTCGATAAAAAGGACTCGCTCGAACTCGGGCAAAAAGCCGAGGATGCCTTTGCGCGGCTGGCTATTCAGCAGGGATGGACAGTAGAGCCCGCGCCCGAACGCGGCAACATGGACGAGCACTATGATTACGTCATCTCCAAAGAAGGCCAGACCTTCAAAGTGGAGGTGAAAAGCAAAAAACGCGTCCGCCGCGGGGACAGTGGGACTCAGGACGAATTGATCTGGGTGGAATTGCACGGCGTGCGGGAGAAGGATCCGGGCTGGCTATTCGGCAAAGCGGACCTGATCGCCTTCGAATTGGCGACATCCTTCCGCATCGTCAAGCGCGTGGATTTGGTGAAGGTCATCAACAGCCTGCTGGATTTCAATGCCCATGTTAGCAGGCCGGAAGAGGCGCTTTACAAGCAGTATTCGCGTCCCGGTCGGCACGATTCGTTGACGATGATCAAAGTTGAGGATTTAAGAAAAAATATTTGGGGCGAGTGGAAGAAGTAAATTCTGGAGACCTGCGGTCGCACCCGGCGGGGTCACAGACCAGCGCCGAGCAAGAGTGATCGGACCATCAACCTATTTCTGCCCCGTAAGCGCGGTGAATCCTGCTGACTGGATACCCGCAATGGCGCAGATCTCATCATTGTCGCCAAAATCGCCTGATATTCCTACTCCTCCCACAATCTCGTTATTCGCATCCAGAATCAGAACGCCGCCAGGCGAGGGAATCATTCTTCCTTGCGTTGCCGCGGCGATGGCAGTGATGAAAGTTGAATTGCGCTCCATAAGCTCTCGCGTACCAAAACCCATACCGAGGGCCCCCCAGGCTTTTCCGTATGCAATATCGAAACGGGCAAACGCCGCACCGTCTTCCCGTTTGAATGCGACCATGTGTCCACCCGTGTCGAGCACAGCGACGGCGAGAGGAGCGAAATTCCTTTTGCGCCCTTCTGCAAGCGCTGCATCAATGATCGTGTTGGCTTGAGCCAGGTTTAGAATTTTCATCGGGAATCCTTTCATGCGGAGCAGGGATTGTCTTTAGACTCTTGATCAGGAAGCTAGCATGGGGACGTAAAAAATGAAAATCAAGTTGAATAATATTCCTCCAATAAAGCTCCACCAAAGCAAGCCTTTTCTTTTTTTTGTCGGTTCCGGAGAAGTGTCATCGGATGAATTTGAAGAAACCAGGCTAGAAATAATTAGACCAAACAAGCCCCCTCCCAAAACGAGAGGAAAAACGATTCCCGTGAGCGTTGAACCGTAACCCAAAATGGTTACAAATCCGAAATTGGTCATTTCTAATCGCAATATTGGTAATTGAAAATGATTAATAAAGAGTTTGTCAGAGGAAAAAATAACAGGAAGAGACTTCAGGAACAGATTGGGAAGAATTCCCGCAATAGCACCTAGGATGCCGAACAAAATTCCCTTTTTCTGAAATGTTGACAGTTTCATTTTGAGGATTGCCTTTAAATGGGATGATCGAGCAGGAGTTGGTACAGATTACGTATGCCCGTTTTAGGAACTCTGAATTGCACAGTCATCAAGCCATATACCTGGAGACAATTTTCGAGTTTCCTTTATCAAATTCCTGATTACGGCGGCAGCCAACCAGACCAACCAAATTGGATTTTGTATGCTGGTAATATCCATGCGGCAGGCGACAACTCCCAAAAACAATATTGAGAAGGCCAGAATAACTCTAAACAGTGTTTTTTGATTCATCTTTTTCCTCCTGTTCAGCGTGGGAGCTTGCCCCTACCGAGACTGTCATAAACCAAACTGATACAACAACACCCCTGCAGCCACGGAGAGATTGAGCGAACTGGCTCGTCCGCGCATGGGTAATGAGACACGTAGGTCGCAGGCGGCGAGTTGCGCCGGGGAAAGTCCCTTTTGCTCGGAGCCGAGCACGAGCACCCAGCGGCTGGACGGTTTTACCTCGCGGTAATACATGTCTGCATGGGCGGAGGTGCCGATCAGTTGGAAGTTTTCGCGCTTCGCCCACGTGACGAATTCATCGAACGTCCCGCTGACGATCTGCTGATGGAACATGGTCCCCATGCTGGCGCGGACCACAGACGGGTGATACAGATCCACGCCGCCATCGAGCTGAAAGAGCAGGCGCATCCCGACCGCGTCCATGGTGCGCAGGATGGTGCCGAGGTTGCCGGGATCCTGCGGCGAGACGAGTGCCACGGCGTTGGAAATGTCCGCAATGGAGAGAGCCGCCATGGGCGTGGTCCGCTGCGAGACGAGGGCGAGGATGCCCTGCGGATTGTCTTTATCCGCGAGGGATTCCATCACAGAAGTCGAGACGGCCTGCACACGGATCCGCTTCGCTTGCAGGTCATGGATCAATCGTGAGGCAAAGTCGCTCGTCAATAAGTCGGGCGCGTAGAGGACGGATTGAATGTCCCAGCCCGCCTCGGCCACCTCGCCAACGTGATGGATGCCCTCCACGAGGAATAGTCCGCTTTCGGTGCGGGCTTTACGCTGGCGCAGGGAACGCGCCTGTTTGATCAGAGGGTTGGAAAGGCTGGTCAGTAAGTCGGTCATATCCCCATTGTAAAACAGAAACCGGGCTTCTTGCGGAAGCCCGGTTTCCCGATTTTCAAAATTACGGTGCCACTACAGTCAATGTGCCGACCATGCCGGCAACAAAGTGGCCTTTTGTGCCGCACATGATCTGGTATTCGCCCGGTTCAGATGGCGCAGTGAAGGTAATGGTGTTGCTGTCACCCGGCTGAACCTCGACCTCC
>CAYNQA010000069.1:0-11654 GCA_964399225.1 uncultured Anaerolineaceae bacterium | reverse complement strand
TTGACCGACCAACCCGTGAGACAACGCGCGAGTTGCATGACATCGTTTTGAGAGTAGCCGCCGTCCACGCCGAGGGTGTGGAGTTCCATCAGTTCGCGGGCGTAGTTCTCGTTCGGCGCGCCTTTGACGTTGGCCTGGTTATCGAGATAGGTGAGCATGGCGGGCGAATGCGCGGAGGCCCAGACGAGGTCACGGAAGGAGCCGAGGGCGTGCTTGCGGATGACCTCGCGATCGTCCACGGTCTTGAGGTAGAAGCAGTCGTTCTTCTCGGTGGTGATGTTGAAGTGGTCGGACCAGAACTCGACCATGAGCTCGTGGAGTTGACGGCGGCTGTATGTTTGGCGCAGGAGTGTGGCGGTGCGCAATTCACGCGGGACCAGCTGACGATCCATGTTCTCGAAGATCTGGTCGCTGATGTCGTGCAGGTCGGAGGCGCGCATGCCGAGGGTGGAGAGATTCCGCAGGCGGAAGTTGCAGGCATTGTCGGAGATCGAGTCGGGGGCGAGCTGCTCCTCGATCCAACCGGCGATGCCGATCTCGGCCACGCGTTGGCGCTCATCGGGTCGCGGACCGAAGGTGAGGCGGTTGAGGGCGTTGTAATCCGCTTCGCTAAGTTCCGGCCACGCGGCGACCTTGACCGGTGCGAAGGTCCGCGAGATGGGGCGCTCGAGACGGTTGCACGAAGCAAGCACCGTGGAAGCGGCCACGAGGGCGGAGAGTTTGAGGATGTCTCGTCTTGAGAGAGTCATGGTAATCAGTTATCAATGAACAGTAAGTCGAACCGCTATCCCCAAAGGACGGGGACACGAGCACGCGAAGATCGCAAAGAAAATCAAATAAAACTTCGCGCGCTTGGCGGTCTTTGCGGTTAATGAACTTAAGCCTGTGCAGGGACTTCGACAACGGGAGCGGCGGTCTTGGGCACCCAATTGAGGATGGCAAAGCTGGCCGCGCCGAGCGAGGTCACGGTGGCGATGGGCAGGAAGATGAACCAACCGATAACCGGCAGGATGGACGCGAGTTCGATGATGACCGCACCGCGCACGAATGCGCCGATGGAACTGAAACTGCCGAGGCGGTTGAGTTTGTCGGCGAAGCGCGAGGCCAGTCCCGCCGCGCCGATGCTGGAGATAACCAGCACGATGCCGATGGTGACAAAGCCGAGGAATTTCATAAATCCCGAAGGCAGGTTGAGCAGGATCAGGATGGGGATGAGGAACGCGGTCAATACGGCGAGGCCGAGCCAGAACGATTTGCCCGGCGTGCGGTCGAGACGCAGGCGGGCGCGTTCCACGGCGGCAGGGAAGAGCAGCCACCACGCACAAAGCATGGCAGGGTAGGCGAGGCCAATGATGAACAGGATGAAGAAGATGGCGGTCAGGTCGGCCATGGGAGACTCCTTGGTAGTTGGGTAGTTGTTTTGATAGTTGGTGCTACGAAGAGTCATACAGGAGTGGGGGTGAAATTGTTGCAAGTCCAGCGCAGCCAGAATCAAGGTCCCAGTTCGAAGGCAGGCGCGCTGTTCGAGCTATTAAAGTCATTGGCCGACGCCATGGTATGGCGTCGGCCAAATTTGATTGAGTTTCTGGAAATCACTCCAGGCTGTCAAATGCGCGAACGGGGGAGTTTATCCCTTTCCGTCGACAGGAGGCAGGGTCAGGTATTGCCGAATCTGCTTTCTGCGCACGTTGGGAAGATCACTCTTCCAATATTCCTCCAGCAAGCGCGCATACTGTTCCACCAGCGAGCGGACCTGTTCTTCGCGGGTTCCCGGCGGCACAGTCAGCGCAGGGTGGAAGTGGACCTCTGCGGTGCCATCCGCCCGCAAGAAGGTGAAGACAGGAATGACGGTGGCGTCCGTGGTCACCGCCAATTCGGCGAAACCCGTTCCGAAAGGACGCAGGCGCTTGAGGAATGGGATCTCCAGCTTCCGTAATCCGCGCGAGCCGTCACCGGCGATGAACAACATGCCGCCTTGCTCCAGCACCTGCTTCCCCTTTGCGATCTGAAAGGACAGATGCGACTTGCTTTTGACCATTTCTTCTTCGATATCCAGCATAAAGCGGCTTTTGATATCGGTCAGGCCGATCAAGCCCAGCGTTCGCTTCCCGCCGCCCACCTGCATGATGTTCTCGGAAACCAATCCTTGTATGGCATGGAGCGCAAGGTGTTTCAACCCAGTATTGGAACTTAGGATGATCGTGCCATGCTCCGATTCGTGAAGTTTTGCCAGGTGTTCCAGACCGCTCACGCGGACACGATGCGCAAATTCTTTATCCGTATTAAGAGCAGCAATACGCCAATGGTATAGCAAGCCGGAGTAGATCCATTCGGCGATCATTTTTGAGGAAGGCGCCGGTTGCCCCGCTGCCAGAAGCAATTGAGCGATCGATTTTCGATCTCCCGGGAAGAATAACAACTCGACCCACCTCTGACGACCATACCAGCGTAGAAATCCATCGGTGAAGGAATATGGGAAGAGCTTTAATAGGTTTACCAACAACTGCTGAAGCGCAACCTTGTAGGCCGATGAAGAGCTAAAACCGTCCTGGTGGGAATGATCGACATTCTGCGCCCCTTTCCCGCGCAAGACTTCCGCAAGCGCACGAACTGTAATGGCAGGGAGCGGCTGATCAAGCGGAACATTCAATCCCAGACGCTCCTCCACAAGGTCTACGACCTGGAGAAAAGCAAGCGAATCGCCACCGAGTTCGAAGAAATCCTGTTCCACGCCGATCGGAGAAACCTTTAAAACTTGCTCAAAGATCTCCAGCAGGGCTGCTTCCAGATCGGTCTTCGGTGCTGCCGTCTCGGCTTGCGCGGCAGAATAGGAAATGTGCAGTACAGACTCAGTTTTGCCGGTTAGAAAATCCTGGCGGGCTGCATGACGCTGGATCTTGCCACTGGATGTCTTTGGAATGGTCCCTCTTCGGATCAGGACAACAGCATGGACACTGATGCCATGATGCGTGGCAACTGCCCGACGGATCGCCGAAGCGATCTGCTCCAGCATGGCCTGATCCGGCCGCTTCTCCATGACTTCCTGGGTGATCACCAACCGCTCATGATCATCCACATCGATGGAATACGCGGCGCAGGCTCCAGATTGCAAGGCTGGGTGACTCTCTTGAACCACCCATTCGATGTCTTGCGGGTAAAAGTTCTGTCCCTGAAAGATCATCATGTCTTTGATACGGCCAGCGATATAGATGAATCCTTCGTGGATAAACCCAAGGTCGCCGGTGCGAAGGAAGGGGCCTTCATTCGTATCCGTCGTGAAGGCTTGAAACACCCTGCGGTTTTCTTCCTCCTTATTCCAATATCCAGCCGCAACGCTATCGCCTCCGACCCAAATCTCGCCAATTTCACCCGGGCCACATTTCCGTAATGTCTTTTCATTGACGATCAGCACCGGCACATCAGAGAAATTGCGTCCAGAACTGATCAAGAGCGTGGCAGCGGGTGAATCCGAGGGTGTTGCACGACGATCTGCCAAGTCGGCTTTATCAAAAGACACCATGATCGCGCCAGCACCGACCGGATTTCCGGTAACGCCAAGAGTGGCTTCCGCCAAACCATAGCCGGGCTGCACCGCTTTGGGTGAAAACCCGAACGGTTCAAATACTTTAATGAATTCTTCGATAATCCCTGCTCGAATCGGCTCCGCTCCCAGGCAGGCTAGTTTCAAGCAACTCAGGTCAAGACGGGCGACCTGTTCCGGGGTCAGCTTTTGGCTGCAGAGTTCATAAGCAAATACCGGACCGACCGTATGCGATGCTCTAAAACTGGAAACCGCCTCCAACCAATACTCGGGGTGCCGGATAAACGTCACGGGAGACATCAGATAGCACGGGATCCTCTGGTAGATCGGGAAAAAGATGCCGCTGAACAATCCCATATCATGGTAGTAGGGCATCCAGCAAACCATGCCCGTAATTTGCCCATCTTTGACCCATAACCGGCTCAGGTAATCGACTTGATGGGTGATATTTCCAAAGGTAACCATCACGCCTTTGGGTGACGACGTGGAACCGGATGTATATTGCAGATAAGCAACCTGACCCGCCTCCGCATCCACCGGCGACCATTTTTCTGCAGCAGAGGAGATCTGGTCCGTGGCTACCCAATGCAAATTGGAGCCACCAAGACTATCCCCATAAGTGGATTCGAGCGAGCTCAAGTTGTCTGACGTGGTGAGAACAAGCACAGGTTTCGCATCCTGAAGGATGCCCTGCATTCGAGAAAGCACTCGCTTCGCTGTAAAGGTATTAGGCAATGGGGTTGGAACAGCGATCAGCCCGGCATACAAACAAGCGATAAAGGGAACGACAAAATCGAAGGCATGCTCGTAAAGCAGGATAACCCGTTCCCCGGGCGCAGCCAGAGTTCGAAGATGCTGCGCAACAGAGGCAACGGCATCCCTCAATTGGGCATAAGTTAATGTATCGGTCGGGGCAGTGCCGTTCTGCAAGGATGCAAATACAATTTCATCGGGCTTTTCCAGCGCATTCGTTTCGATCATTTGTAGGATGGATATAAAATTGCTCATGAATCATTTCACTCACTTGGAATTGGATGATGAACCTGCTTTCTTGCTTTCGTTACCAGATAAAATCAACAAGCGGCGGTGGCGCTTCAAAATCGCTAAAAAGACGTGTGCATTCCCACCAGGTTTTTCAAGATCACGTACGCATCTCGGATCGAAATCGGCGGGGCGGGGATATTGTACTTCATTCCGCTAAGCACCTTAGCGGGCCAGATACCATCACCAGTACTATGTCGGCCACTGCGAAGATGGCAGGGAGGTGAGGCCAATGATGAGCAGGATCAAGAAATGGAAAAGAGATACGCTGTTCGAGCTATTAAAGTCATTGGCCGACGCCATGGTATGACGTCGGCCAATTTTGCTCGAGTTTCTGGAAATCACTCCAGGCTGTCAAAAGCGCGAACGGAGGAGTTTATCCCTTTCCGTCGACTGGAGGCAGGGTCAGGTATTGCCGAATCTGCTTTCTGCGCACGTTGGGAAGATCACTCTTCCAATATTCCTCCAGCAAGCGCGCATACTGTTCCACCAGCGAGCGGACCTGTTCTTCGCGGGTTCCCGGCGGCACAGTCAGCGCAGGGTGGAAGTGGACCTCTGCGGTGCCATCCGCCCGCAAGAAGGTGAAGACAGGAATGACGGTGGCGTCCGTGGTCACCGCCAATTCGGCGAAACCCGTTCCGAAAGGACGCAGGCGCTTGAGGAATGGGATCTCCAGCTTCCGTAATCCGCGCGAGCCGTCACCGGCGATGAACAACATGCCGCCTTGCTCCAGCACCTGCTTCCCCTTTGCGATCTGAAAGGACAGATGCGACTTGCTTTTGACCATTTCTTCTTCGATATCCAGCATCAACTGACCTTTGATCTCGGTCAAGCCGATCAAGCCCAGCGTACGCTTCCCGCCGCCCACCTGCATCATGTTCTCCGCATCCCATCCCGGAACGGCGCGGGCGGCAAGGTGCTTCAACCCTGTATTGGAATTGAGGAAGATCGTGCCGCGCTCAGAGTCGCGTGCCTGTTTCAGATGTTCCAATCCGCTGATATGAACGCGGCGTGGAAATTCGCCATCTGAATTCAGTACAGAGATACGCCAGTGATAAAACAGACCGGAGTAAATCCATTCTGAGGTGATTTTTGAGGCGGAATCTGGCTGCCCGATCTCGAGAAGCATTTTTTTGATCATTGCCCGGGCACCGCGGAAAAATAACGCTTCAGCCCATCTCTGGCGGCTGTACCATCGGAAAAAACCATCGGCAACGGGATAGGGAAAGGCCTTCAACACATTTACAACCAATTGTTGAACAGCGACCTTGATGGCGGACGAGCGCCGAAAACCGTCGCGGCCACCGGCAGAGTCGGCATCAGCGGGTCCATCACCGCTCAATGCTTTCGCCAGTGCATGGATGGTGATGGTTGCCATCGGTTTATCGAGCGGGATGCTTAAACCAAGGCGTTCTTCCACCCGGTCCACAACTTGAAGAAAGGCGAGAGAGTCTCCGCCCAACTCGAAGAAATCCTGTTCCACGCCGATCGGGGATACTTTCAATATCTCTTCAAAGATCTCGACCAGGGATGCTTCCAGGTCTGTCTTTGGGGCAGCGACTTCGGCCTGTGAGGCGGAGTAGGAAATATGCAACACGGAATCCGTTTTGCCGGTTAGAAAATCCTGACGCGCGGTATGGCGTTGCACCTTTCCGCTGGAAGTTTTAGGGATGGTGCCTCTACGGGTCAAGACCACTGCATGGATACTGATCCCATGATGCGTGGCCACTGCCCGGCGAATCGCAGAAGCGATTTGTTCCAGCACTGCCTGGTCGGGCCGTTTCTCCATGACTTCCTGAATGACAACCAATTTTTCATGATTATCCACTTCGATCGAAAATGCGGCACAAGCCCCGCTTTGCAAGGATGGGTGACTTCCTTGCACCACCCATTCAATATCCTGCGGATAAAAATTCTGCCCCTGGAAGATCATCATGTCTTTGATGCGGCCTGCAATGTAAATATACCCGTCATGATAAAACCCCAGGTCGCCGCTGCGAAGAAAGGGGCCTTCATTCGTATTCTGTATATAGGCTTGAAAGGTTCTATGGCTTTCTTCCTCTTTATTCCAATACCCAGCGGCCACACTGCGATTCTGTATCCATATCTCACCGACTTCGTTGGGGGCACATAACTGCAAGGTGGCTTCATTTACGATCCTGACTTTGACATCAGGAAGCTGACAGCCGGCGCTAACCAAAACAGTGGCGTTCGGGGAGTCAGATAATGTTGCGCGTCTTCGTGCCAGATCGACTTTATCAAACGAATTGACGATCAAGCCCACTCCAAGCGGGTTCCCGGTTACCCCCAGGGTGGCTTCGGCGAGGCCATAGGCCGGGCACATCGCGCTGGGCATCAGTCCATGCGGTTGAAATACCTTGATAAATTCTTCAACAATGTCCGCGCGGATGGGCTCTGCACCAAGACAAATCACCTTGAGGCTGTTTAGGTTAAGGCCGGCCCGCTGTTCAGGGGTCAACTTCTGGGAACACAATTCAAGAGAGAACGCCGGAGCCACGGTGTGTGACACCTGATAATCGGATACCGCCTGCAGCCAGGACTCAGGACGGCGAATGAATGTTACCGGCGACATCAGGTAACACGGAACGGAATCATGGATCGGGAAAAATATGCCGCTGAACAATCCCATATCATGATAGTAAGGCATCCAGGAAACCATGCCCGTAACATCTCCCCCATTGACCAGGGTGCGGCTCATATAATCCGCCTGCGAGAAGATGTTGTCAAAGGTGATCATCACGCCCTTGGGCATGGACGTGGAACCGGAGGTGTATTGCAGGTACGCCACATCCCCAGGCTGAGCATTTCGTGGAGACCAGGCTTCTTCATGGAACGGGATCCGGTCGGTAGCTTCGTAATGCAGGCTGGCTGCGCCCACGGTTTCCCCATAGGCAGTCTTCAATGCGTCCAGGTTATCCGATGTGGTCAGCATCAGCACGGGCTGAGCATCTTGCAGGATCCCCTGCATACGCGAGAGCGCTCGCTTGGCTGTGAACGTATTTGGAAGGGGGGCGGGGACAGCAACGAACCCATTGTACAAACAGGCAAGGAATGGGACCAGGAAGTCGAAAGGGTGATCATAGAGAAGCATGACACGGTCACCCTCGGAGGCCAGCGGTTTTAGATGGCGCGCAACGGAGGAGATCGCCTGACTCAATTGGGAAAAAGTTAATGTTTGAGGGGATGACGCGCCGCCCTGCAAAGATATATAAACAAGGGCATTCGGTTTTTCCTGAACTCGTTGAGCGATAAGATCCATTACCGGCTGATATGGTTTCACAATACCTCACGACGCCTGGGGCGTTGGCCAATATACCGAAAAGAATTTATAAAAGACGGGCGGTTCCTGATTATTTTCCCAACAGTTGATAGATGCGCCCACTCCCCTCGCGGACCATTCCCACCAGGTTTTTCAAGATCACGTCTGCATCACGGATCGACATGGCCGGGTCGGGGATATTGTACTTCATCCCCCTGACCACCTCTGCCAGGAGGTGGATCTTGCGTTGGGATTTGGGGAATTCCACCTGCAGCGATTCTTTATGGCCGGATTCCATCACCAACACCGCGTCAGCGGCGGCAAGCATCGGCTCGTCCACGAGGCGGGTGAGGTGTCCCGAAAGATCCAGCCCGAGAGCACGGGCCAGTTCCACCGTCGCGGCGGGAGGCGGCTGACCGGGCGTGGTCCACGTTCCGGCCGAGGAAACGGTCCAGCCGGAGAGACTGTCGCGCTGGAGTTGGTCCCGAAACGCAGCTTCGGCGATCGGCGAGCGGAACATATTTCCGGTGCAAATGAATATGACGGAAGGCATGCCCTACTCCCGTATGCTTTTTTGAACGGCTTCGGCTACCACACGCACGTCTTCGTCTTTGAGCAGCGGGTAGAGCGGCAGGGTCACTTCTCGGCCGCAAACATCCTCGGTGATGCTCAAGTCGGCGCGCAGGAATTCGCTGTGGCCTTCGTAATTCTGGAAGTGATGGATGGGCGGATAGTGGATGCTGGTTTGCACGCCTTCGGCTTTCATCGCTTCCATGAACGCGACGCGGTTGGTGCCCTTCGGGAGCAGGACCGGCATGATGTGATGGCACGAGACTCCGCGCTCGGCGCTGAACGGTACGCGCACTTCGGGGGCGAGTTCGCTCAACAGGTCGCGGTAAAGGCGGGTCAGCTCGGCGCGGCGCTGGTTGAAACGGCCGATCTTTTTTAATTGGGCGCGGCCAACGGCGGAACGCAGTTCATCGATGCGATAGTTGTAACCGAGGTCGACCACATCGTAGCTCCATGCGTGGCCTTTGTGGCGGTCCCAGGTGAGCGATGTCATGCCGTGCGAGCGCAGGACACGCAGTTTTTCGGCGAGGGCATCGTCGTTGGTGGTGACCATGCCGCCTTCGCCGGTGGTCATGTTCTTGTTCGAGAAGAAACTGAAACAACCCACTTCGCCAAACGTGCCGAGGTGACGTCCATCGAGGTACGAGCCGATGGTATGCGCGCTGTCTTCGAGGATGGCGAGATTATGTTTCTTCGCAATGGCCTGAATGGCGGGCATGTCACACGGATAGCCCGCGTAGTGGACGATGAGAATCGCGCGCGTCTTTTCGGTGATGCACTTCTCGATGGAGGCGGGTGAGATGGTGAGCCAGTCTTCGCTTTCCACGTCTGCGAAGATGGGCGTTGCGCCGGTGTAGCGCACGGCATTGGCGCTGGCAACGAAGGTCAGCGAGGGGACAATGACCTCATCGCCCGGCCCGAGGTTCACGGCCATGCAGGCCATGTGCAAGGCGGCAGTGGCATTGGTCACAGCCAGGGCGTGTTTCGCGCCGGTGTAGGCGGCGAATTCCTTCTCGAAGCTCTGCGTCTCTTCCCCCATGCTCAGCCAGCGGCTGCGCACCACGCGCAGGACGGCTTCCTCTTCCTCGACTCCAAAGTCAATATCTGCCAATGGTACTTTCCACGCCATATCACTTCTCCTGTAAGAATTCGTTCTGCATTTTCTGGAAGTCCTGGTTGGCCTGCTCGTAATCGTCCGGGCGTCCCAGGTCCTTCCAATAGCCTTCATACGGCAGATAGCACACCTTCTTGTCGGCCGCGATCAATTTTAAGACCAGGTTGGGAAAATCAAGATACTCGCCGCGGGGGATCAGCGCCAACACTTCGGGCTCAAAGATGTAAATGCCCATGCTCACCAGATAATCGTATGAGGGCTTCTCGATGTAATTTGTGACACGATAATCGCCATTGTTGTGTTGTAAAACGCCAAGGTCGATCTTCACCGTGCGCTGGTGCGCCGCGATCGTGGCCACAGCCTTTTGCGATTTATGAAACCGCAACAACTCCTCAAATTTCAACGTTGTCAGCACGTCGCCGTTCATCACGAAGAATGTTTCGCTCAAGTCGTCCACCAAGGCAAGCGGACCGGCGGTGCCGAGCGGCTTATCTTCGTAGCTGTAGGAAATGTTCAAACCGAATTCGCGCCCGTCCATAAAATAGGTGCGCAGGAGTGCGGCCAGGTGCCCCACCGTGATGACCACATCCTTCACTCCGGCGTTCTTCAACTGGCGCAGCAGCACTTCGAGGATCGGCATGTCACCGATGGGCATGAGCGGCTTGGGCAATATTGTTGTGTAGGGTGCGAGCCGCGTCCCTTTGCCGCCCGCGAGAATGACTGCTTTCATAAAATACCTCTCTGGAGGGCAGGCTTCAGCCTGCATCTAGCGGGCTAAAGCCCACACTCCATAAATTACGTTTAGAACTCGTACTTCCCCACCTTGTACATGTCCAGGTGGTCGCGGATCCACGCGATGGTGCGACCCAGCCCCTCGTCGAGGCTGAAGCGCGGACTCCATCCGAGGGATTGCTTCGCGAGGGAATTGTCCGAGATCAGGCGCAGCACCTCCGACTTATCCGGACGCAACCGCAACGCCTCCACCTGGACCCGCGCCTGCGTGCCCGTCGCGGAGATGATCTTCTCTGCCAGTTCCCCCACGCGGATCTCGCTGCCCGTGCCGAGGTTGAACGTGCCGCCCAGAGCGCCATCGGCCTGCGCGGCTTTGAGGAAGCCTTCGACCGTGTCTTCGACGTAGGTGAAGTCGCGCGTGGTGTCGAGGTTGCCGAGTTTGATGACCTTGCCCGCCAGCGCCTGCGTGATGATGGTGGGAATGACCGCACGCGCCGACTGCCGCGGACCAAACGTATTGAACGGCCGCACGGTGACGACCGGCAGGTTGAACGAGAGGTGGAAACTTTCGGCGAGTTTGTCCGCGCCGATCTTGCTGGCCGAGTACGGTGACTGTCCCTGCAGGGGATGCGCCTCGTTGATGGGCGCATAGCGCGCCGTGCCATAAACCTCGCTCGTGGACGTGTGGATCACGCGCGCGGTCTTGTGATGTCGCGCCGCTTCGAGCACATTGAGCGTGCCGATGATGTTGCTCTCGGTCACCTCGCGCGGGTGGACGTAGGAATACGGGATGGAGATCAGCGCGCCGAGGTGGAAGATCACGTCCACGCCCTCGCTGGCGGTGAAGATGGCCGAGGAGTCGCGGATGTCACCGCCGATGATTTCGAGTTGGGAAAGAGTTTCGGGAGGCAGTTGGCGCAGCAGACCGGCCTCGCCGCGCGAGTTGTAGCGCACGAACGCACGCACCTTCGCCCCCTCCGCGTGGAGCCGCTCCACAAGATGACTGCCGATGAATCCGCCTGCGCCCGTCACGAGCACAGACTTGCCTTGCCAGAAAGATGCCATGGATCAAACCTTGAGTTGGAGTGACAGACATTATATCCCACCATAAAACCCATACACGGGAACAAACGGAGTCGAACGTCTCCAGACGTTCGACTCTCGTTCCAAAGTCTGGCCCTTGCAGGGTGCTTCGCGAAGGCTTAGAAATCTACCCCACCCCTGCCCTCAATTTTCGTTTCAGGAGTTTCGTCACATATCCATCTTCACGAGTTCGGAATATAATCACCAGCAGCAAAAAAAGGCGGAACGAGCATCTCCTCCTGAGGGTTTTGAAGCAAAGAGGTGAATGATGAACACATCCAATGTTTTCCAAT